>NZ_KV814043.1:67839-78718 GCF_001813815.1 Corynebacterium sp. HMSC076D02 | reverse complement strand
CGACCGACCCGACGGATCCGACCGACCCGACGGACCCGACCGACCCGACGGACCCAACCCCGGATGATCCGGTCACGGCGCCGGTGATTGCACCTATCGCTGACGTGGATGTTGCAACCAATACGACGATGCTGCCAATCAACGTCGTGGTTGATAACGAGGATGCAGACGTCACCGTCTCCGGACTGCCGGATGGCGTGACCTATGATCCGGCCACCGGCCAGATTTCTGGCAAGCCAACCAAGGCTGGCGACTACACCGTGACTGTTAAAGCAACGGTGAATGGCGTATCTTCGACCAGCGAATTCCACATCGTGGTCAAGGATCCGCAGCAACCGCTGGCAGACGCAAATAACCCGGCATACCCGCCGGTAGACGTCGCGCCGGGTAGCGAGGTCAAGGTGCCACAAACCGGCGATACGGTACTTCCTGAGGGCACTAAGTTCTCCACCACGGATTCGAACGCGAGCGTTGACCCAGCAACGGGTGAACTGACCGTCAAGGTCCCGGAGGATGCAACCCCGGGTGAGACCATCACCATTCCGGTGACCGTGACTTATCCAGACGGCTCTACTGAAGAGGTAGAAGTTGTTGTCACGGTTGTTGAGCCGGCGCCTGCCGACGTCACGGATTACAAACCTGCTTATTCCGAACCCGTAGAGGTTGCATCCGGTGAGACTGGTGCTGCTGAAGTTCGGTACGGTTCTGATGATGCTCCGAGCGGCACGAGGTATAAGATTCCTGCTGATTGGGCCGGCCAAGGTGGTTGGAACGTAAGCATCGATGAAGCCACCGGCAAGCTGACGGTTATCGCGCCGAAGGCAGGGACGGCAACTCCGGATGATCTCGAACTCGTTGTTCCGGTAGTCATCACCTACCCGGATGGGGCAGTGGCTGACACCATTGCGGCAACGTTCACCTTGGATACCTCCGGCGATACTCCGGAAACCCCGGATGAACCGTCTTGGAACGATGCGAAGGCCCCGGCTGGTGGCGCCGTGAAGGTTCCAAATGTCGGCGGCAAGATACCGGCAGGGGCCAACGTCGATAAGACCACCGGCCCAGGTTCCGCGACCTTGGAAGAGAACGGCGATGTCATCGTCACCATCAAGCCAGACGCCAAGCCAGGCGATACCGTAACCGTCAACGTCCGCGATGACTCCGGCAAGGAAATCGACAGCATCACCGTGACCGTCACTGAGCCGAACACTGATCCGGGTACTGACCCCGGCAAGAACCCAGGCAGCTCGGATGGGTCTTCTGATGGCTCTTCGGATGGTTCCTCGAGCTACCAGCCTTCTGAGCGTTGTGTGGCTACCGGCTTGGCAGTGGGTCTGCCACTGTTGCTGCTCATCCCGGCAGGTCTGGCAGCACAGGTTCGCATTCCAGGTCTGTCTGAGATGCAGGCACAGCTGGCACGCCAGTGGCAGCAGTTCAACACTCAGACGCAGAAGCAGCTGGGTATCTTCAACCCGCAGCTGGCCGGCCAGGTCGAGCAGGCTAATCGCCAGCTCGCGGCCTTCAACGCGAAGATTTCCCCGGAGGTGCGCAAGCTAGGCGCCGGTCTTGCCCTCGTGGCTGCCGGACTTCTGGTAGGCGGTCTGGTCTACGATGCCTGTGCTTCCGACGACGGGTCTTCCACCGGATCTTCTGACTAGTCAGTTGGCAAGCTCAACTGATTGAGCCCTAGGGCTTAATCAAAAGAAGGGAGGCTGTCACTAACGCTTTGGTTAGTGACAGCCTCCCTTTTGTGTATGAGCGTGGGCGGGTTAAGTAGCAAATGCTACTTAACCCTCAGTTTTTATATTGGGGGTGATGCTCTGCGCCGAGATTAGTTTTCGATGTAGTACATCTGCTTGTTGACGAACTCGTCCATGCCCAGCGGGCCGAGCTCACGGCCGAAGCCAGAGCGCTTCACGCCGCCGAAAGGCAGCTCTTCACCCTCACCGGCCGGGGTGTTGACGTTGGCCATACCCACCTCGAGGCGGCGGGAGATGGCCGCTGCGCGCTCGGTGTCCTTGGAAAAGACGGTGCCGCCCAGGCCGAACTGGGTGTTGTTGGCCAGCTCGAGCGCTTCCTCGTCGGAGGAAACCTGGTAGACCACGGCAACCGGGCCGAAGAACTCCTCGTAGTAGATGTCGGATCCGACTGGAATGTCGGTGATAACGGCCGGGGAGACAAAGGCGCCCTTGTCCGCCAGCTCGCCGCCGGCGCGCAGGGTAGCGCCTTCCTTCACCGCGCGCTGAATCTGATCGTGCAGGGTCTCCGCCGCCGCACGGGAGGACAGGCAGGAGTAGGTGCCCTCACCCTGGGCGTCGGCAGGCGCTGCCTTTGCTTCCTGTGCGAGCTTGGTCAGCTCAGCCACGAACTCCTCGTAGATGTCTTCCATGACGATCATGCGCTTGTTGGAGTTGCAGGCCTGGCCCGTGTTGTACATGCGGGTCGTCCACGCCAGCTTGGCTGCTTCTTTGACGTCGTCGGTATCGAGAAGAATATAAGGATCGGATCCACCGAGCTCGAGCACGGCCTTCTTCAGGTTCTGGCCTGCCTGTGCGCCCACGATTGCGCCGGCGCGCTCGGAACCAGTCAGGGAAATGCCCTGGATGCGTGGATCCGCGATGATGGTGGAAATCTGATCGTGGGTGGCGAAGATGTTGTTGTATACGCCTTCCGGAATGCCGGCGTCATCCATGATCTTCTGCACGGCGAGTGCGGAGCGAGGGCAGATTTCTGCGTCCTTTAAGATAATGGTGTTGCCGAGGACCAGGTTCGGGCCCACGAAGCGGGCAATCTGGTAGTAGGGGAAGTTCCACGGCATGATGCCAAGCAGCGGGCCGATGGGCAGGCGGCGGATTACCGCAGTGCCATTGGCAGAAGCCGGAATCGGCTGATCCTTGGTGAACTCCTCGCCGTTATCGGCGTAGTACTTGATGATGGCCGCTGAGAACTCTGCTTCCTCGATGCCTTCGGAGATAGGCTTGCCCATCTCTTCCGCGGCAATCTTGGCCAGCTCCTCCTTGCGCTCCGCAAAGAGGTGTGCTGCGCGGGCAACGATTTCCGCGCGCTCGGACATCGGGCGCGCGCTCCACTCGCGGTAGGCTGCGGCGGCCTTCGCCAGTGCGCCTTCTATCTCGGCGTCGGTGGCAGAGTCGAAGGTCTCGACGATCTCGTCGGTAGCAGGGTTTTGAACTCGGTAAGTGTTAGACATTAATACTCCTTGTTGTGTGATCCAGCTCTTTTTAGAGCCTAATAGTGAACTAGGTTGAAATAGGGCTAGCCTCTAAACTAGCGGCAATTGAGAGTCTTCGCCGGACGTTATCCGCTTCAATGTGCGGCCTTTGAAGAAATCCGGATGGGCAAAGCGCGTGAACAGCATTAATACGGCGCCGAGCAGCAGAATTCCCATGCCCAGCACGAAGACGGTGCCCACTCCGAAAATTGAGGAGCCAGAACCGTATTCCGGGCTAAGCGAATCGAATGCGGTGGTAAAGAACATCAGCAGCAAGAAGCCGCCACCCAGCAGGGGGAAGACGAACTTGAAGATGATGTTGTGTACGCTGCTGAAAAGCTCGTGGCGGAAGTACCAAATGCAGGCCACGGCGGTGATGCCGTAGTAGAAGCAGATCATCAATCCGAGGGCAGAGATGGTGTCCCACAGAGCGTTCTCAGAAAGGATGCGCGTGACCGTGTAGAAACCGCCCGCTGCAATAGCGGAGGCAATCGTGGCCGTAGACGGCGTGCGGAACTTGGGGCTGATCTTGGAAAAGACCGGAGGCAACGCCTTGTAATAGCCCATCGCCAGCAGCGTACGGGCGGGGCCCACCATCGTGGACTGCAGCGAGGCGAAGGAACTTGAGAGCACAGCGACGTAGATAAGCAGGGCAGCCGAGCCGAGCACGGGGGAGGAGAGCGCAGCGAAGATCGATTCCTGGTTCTCCGGGTTGCCAGCACCCAGGCCTTCATCACTCGTTCCTGCCCACGTGATGACGGCCAAGGCAGTCAGAATGTAGAGGCTGATGATGACCAAGACCGTGATGGTTGCAGCGCGCCCCGGAGTCTTTTCTGGGTCCTTCGTTTCCTCGTTCATCGTCAGCGTGACGTCCCAGCCCCAGAACATGAAGATGGACAAGGAAATGCCGGCCGCGATGAGGGAGAAGTTGCCGATTTCCAGCGGATTAAACCATGAAACTGAAATCGGGGTGAAGTCGAATCCGCCGCCCTTATAAGCGCGCACGATGGCCACGATGTCAAAGATCACAATGGCCATGATCTGGATGGCAACCAGCATGTATTGCAACTTCTGCGTGGAATCTAGGCCACGGTAGGAAACCCAGGCTGCGATCGCGATGAAGACCATCGTGGTGGGGATATTAATCCAGAGATTGCGCGTCAGGTCTGCAATTTCGGGGCGGCCTGATATCTGGGCAAGGAAGAGATAGAAGAAGTCCACAGCGACTGCGGCAAGGTTCGAAAGCACCAGGATGGTGGCAGTAATAAGGCCCCATCCGCCCATCCAGCCCACCCAGGGGCCAAAGGCTTTGGTGGCCCAAGTAAACGAGGTACCGGAATCCGGAACCGCATTGTTGAGCTCACGGTAGGCAAAGGCCACCAGGAGCATCGGGATGAATCCCAAAAGGAGGACCGCCGGAACAAACTCGCCCACCGCGGAAATGGTGGGGCCAAGTCCGGAAGTCAGCGTATAGGTCGGCGCGATGCAGCTGATGCCGATGACGACTGCGCCGAGTAAGCCGACGCGTCCGGTAGCCAGGCCTTTGGTGGAGGCGATGTTATCGCCGCTGCCCGGCGTGGGCTGAATCGGTGGTGCAGGAGTGGCACTAGTCATGACTACTCACCGCCTTTCAAAAAGAACTAGGAAATACGGTCTGGTGGTAGGAAGCGATTTGGGCGAAAGCGCCTGCTAGATCGCTTCGTGTTCGGCGCCGGCGTGCATGTAGCCGGCTGGTACGACGACCATAGGGACAGGGATGGAGCGCAGCATTCGCGACGCCGTGCCACCCAAGAAGAGCCGGCCGGGAACCGCGAGGCGAGAAGAGCCAACCACGGCGAGCTCTCCGTCTTGCCAGGTGACGTTTTCCATTGCTGCTTCGACGTCGCGCCCAGTGGCGACGTCGGTTGTGGCGTAACCAGCCGAGAGCATTTCTTCGGCGATATCGCCCAGCTTGCGGTTGGCATAAGCGCGTACCGCATTGGGAACGTCGGTGCCGAGGCCATGCAGATCGGACTCGCCAGGCAGCACGAGCGAAAGCAGGCGCAGCGGAATGCGACGGCGCCGCGCGCGGTCCAAACCAATCGCGATGACATCCGTGGTGCCTGGGCGCGGACCAAACATGGCGGTGATGCGGCTAATCGGGCCGGGGTAGGAGTAGCCGTGTGGCGCGAGAGCGATAGGGACAGTACCGGAGTGCAACAACGTGTTGACCGCAGTACCCATTTGGAAGCGGCCGAAAAGGCCGCCCTTGCGCGCACCAACCACGATCATGTCGCAGTCCAGTTCTTCCGCCGCGCGATTGAGTGCCTCGGCCTCAGACTCGCCAGGGACGATCCGGGCGGTGGCGCGGATGTCACTGGGGATTTCGCCCAGCGCCTCCTGCAACCAACCTGCAATCTGTTCTTCCAGGATGGAGCTGTATCCGCGGTCGTGCGGGTAGACACCGGAGAAGGAATTATTGGCCGGCGCGGCCATGACGATCTCAAGGTTGACGTTGCGGGTTTTGGCAAGGGCGATGCCCAAGCGGAGCGCGTCCTTGCCGTAGTCCGTAGCAACGTAGCCCACCAAGATATGTCCGGTGGCTGCGCGACGATCAAAATCAGAAGCAGACAATATTTAACCCTTATCGGCAATCTTCTGGGCGACGAGCTCGCCCTGGCGGATAGCGCCGTCGACGTGCTGGTAGCCCTCGGCCGCGATGTCGGAGCAGGCGTAGTAGATGGAGCCGGTCGGCTCGTTCTGCAGGTGGCCCCAGCGGGATAGGCCGCCTAGGTCATAAGAGGTGGCGTAGGCGCCGCGGGTCCACTCCTCAGCGGCCATGTCGGAGAGGTAAAACGCGATTGGCTCCTTGGTCTTCGGGCCCAGGTAGTCCGCCATGGCAGAAAGTATGCGCTCCTTGCGCTCTTCTTCTGGCAGGTGCCACATTTCCTCGGCATAAACGTCGGAGACGAAGCCAACCAAGGTGCCGTACTGGTCTTCTTCGCCCTCGGCGGAGGCAGCAAAGTTCTTGCCGTAGTTGGTGTTGTCGTAGACCTCCTGAACTAGACGGCCGCCGCCGAAGCCGGTGCCGGAAAGACCTTCTTCGCGCCAGAAAGGCTTGTCGTAGATGGCGTGGACCTTGATGACCAAGCCCATGGAGATGTGCTGGTGCACGATCTGCTGGTCTCGTGGCAGCGGCGGAACGAAGGAGATGCGGTTGTACAGGTTTGGTGGAACCGCGAGCACGGCGTAGCGCGCCTTCACGGTGACCTTCTCGGAGTAGGCGGTCACCTGGCCAGCAGCGCCGTTGTTGGGCACGCCGTTGCGAACGTCGGCAGCGACCTTATTCAGGTCATCTGCGGTGGTCGGATCAACCTCGGCCCAGTGCAGCTCGCGCACAGGGGTGCCGAGGAAAACATCTTCACCTAGCTCTTCTGCCATGGTCAGCGATACGGACTGCATGCCGCCGATCACGCGGCGGTCCAGGATGAAGTCCTCGTCGACCAAGTTGGAGAAGGAACCTGCGGAAGCAGCCATCAGGACTGCCTGCAGGGTGGAGAAAGCATAGGAAGGCTTGGTGAGCATGCCTGAGGCGACGTAGATGGAGACGTTGTCGATTGCCTCCGGGTCATCAGACAGGCCTTCGAGCCACTTGCGGAAGGAGATGGAGTCCAGCTCCTTCGCACGCGGGTGTGCCCAGGGGCGCGCCGGGTCCATTTCGGCTGCGAGGTCATCCATGATCTTGATGAGGCGGTCCATCTCCGCGATGGTCTTCTCGGAAGCAGGGAAGACGGTGCCCTCGTACTCGTGGCGGGTGCCGTCTGGGGCAACGTAGATGGACTTGCCCTCGCGGTAGCGCTGGAAGGTTTCGAGTCCTAGCTCATCAACAAGCTCGATGAGCCGCGTCTGATCCGGGGAAATCCACTGTCCGCCCAGCTCCACGAAGTGCTCGACGCCCTCGGCGTCCTTGACCTTGCCATTCCAGGTGCGGCCGCCGACGCGGTCGCGGGCTTCCAAGACTGCGACGGAAAGGCCCTTCTTCTTCAGTGTGCGTGCTGCCATGAGGCCGGCAGGGCCCGCGCCGATGACGACAACGTCGCGCTCGAGGACCGGGTTGGTGTTGGATTCGTTGCTAAATAATGACGACATGGTGGGTTCTCCTGTGTGAAGTGGTGAACATCTTCCTCTACGCGGTGCAGAGGAAACGTCTATGGGAAGATTGTTTGAAAGCTCAGCGCAAAATGAACAACATTCATTTTGTGTTGCGTGTCACTGTACAGGAATCAATGTGACTCTGGATAGAGGTTTGAGCCATGAATTTTTCGCGCGCTAAAGGTCGGCCACCAAAGGCGCTGGTAAACCGTGAGAAAATTGCCGAGGCCGCTTTAAAAATTGTGGAGGAAAGTGGCTATGCCAAACTCACAATGGCCCGAATTGCCCGCGAAGTGGGGGTGGGGCCGAGTGCGTTGTACAACCATGTACTTAACAAACATGAGCTGCTCATCCTTGTAGAGGATGCGGTTATGGCGCAGGTAGACGCATCGCTTCTCGACGCCGCCTTAGCGGGCGAGGTGAGCGTGCGTTACGCATTAGAGGTCTGGGCGCGTTCCTACCGCGATGTATTCGCGCGGCACTATCCGCTGGTGGAGGTCATTGCTTCTACCCCCGTGTCCGGTGCTCCACGGGCAGTGAAAATGTACGAAAAATTAGCTGAGGTACTGGCATTTGCCGGCGTCGAATCCGCGCAGATTCTGCCGCGGATCATCATGCTGGAGTCCTTCATCTACGGCTCCGCCTTCGACGCCAATGCTCCCCAAGAAATCTTCGAGGTTCCCGCAGACGGTGATGTAGAAGCACCGCATCTGCGCAGCGCCCGTGCTGCATGGCAAGAAAAACTTTCGGGTGCGGAAATTAAAGAACAAAAAGCCGCCAACCCGTTTGCGGAAGATCCGTTTCACACGGGTTTGGCGGCGTTATTGGCAGACTTCCTGCCGGCGGTTCCAGGTGAGCAACCGCCATCTAAGTAGGGAAAGGGCGATGGGATAGAAGGCGATTATTCGCCGAATGGGCGAATGCCCGCACGCTCCCAGGCGGCCAAGAAGATGTTTGTTTCTTCCTCAGTGGTAATGGAAACGCGAACGCCCTCATCCAGGTAGCGGCGGATGATGACGCCTTCGTCGGAAAGCTTGCGTTCAACCTCTTCGGCGTCGCTGCGTGGAATCCAAACGAAGTTGCCCTTGGAAGGGCGCGCGCCAATTGCCTCTGCTACGCGCTCGCGCTGCACCTTGGTCTCTTCGACGCGGGCAAGCAGCTCCTCTGCCGAGTTAAGCGCTGCGATGGCAGCCTTTTCTGCCATGTAGGTAACCGTCAGCGGCATGGTCATTAGCTTGAGGCCGTGGATGAGCTCCGGGGAGGCGATGCCGTAACCCACGCGTGCCCCGGCAAGGCCGAAGGCCTTGGAGAAGGTGCGGGCGCCCACCAGGTTCGGGTAGTTGAAAATCTCCTCGGCAGAGTCCGGGGTATCCTCCGCGTCGTTGTACTCCCAGTAAGCCTCATCGAGGATAACCACGATGTCCTTCGGAACCCGCTCCATGAAGTCACGGAACTCGCCCTTGGTGATGGTGGTGCCGGTTGGGTTATTCGGGTTGCAGAGGATGATGACGCGGGTCTTGTCCGTGATGGCCTCAATTACGGCATCCAAGCCCAAGCGGTCGTCCTCGGTAAGCGGAGTCATCACTGGTTCCGCGCCGGCCATGCGCACGTAGAGCGGGTAAGCCTCGAAGCTGCGCCACGGGAAGATTACTTCGTCACCAGTGTGGCAGGACATTCCGATGGCCTGCTGAACGATGGCCGAGGCGCCTGCCGCGATGGTGAGGTGATCTTCAGGAACGCCCAGGTACTTAGAAAGCTCAGTGGTCAGTTCTGGGCAGCCATCGATCTGGTAGCGGTTGGTCTCCGCTGCCGCCCGCGTCATTGCCTCGAGCACGGAGGGAAGCGGTGGGTTAGGGATTTCGTTGGAGGAGAGCTTCAGCTTGTCGCCGTCGGACTTGCCGGGCTTGTAATCAGGGAACTTGTTGAGATCAGAGCGAAGCATATGGTTATAAAACTCCTAACTTTAAAGCGACTTTTAAGAAGTGATAGATAAGAATTAGAACATGTTCCACACGGTAACCGCCATAATGA
This sequence comes from Corynebacterium sp. HMSC076D02, assembly GCF_001813815.1. NCBI lineage: Bacteria > Bacillati > Actinomycetota > Actinomycetes > Mycobacteriales > Corynebacteriaceae > Corynebacterium > Corynebacterium sp. HMSC076D02. The sequence continues at coordinate 69,327 of NZ_KV814043.1, read as the reverse complement.
CGATTCCCATGCCAAATACGAAGTAGTTCCACGGGTCATTTTTGAACTTGGAATAAGCGTCGAACTTCTTGAACATGTAGACCGGGACCAGGTAAACGAGGAAAGCCACGAAGATGCCACCGACGACCGAAATCATCGACACAATGGATGGGTTATAGACCGCCACCAGGGTAGTGCCAACGAAAGTGATGAGATAAATGATGTTGAGCAGGCTGCGGTGCGAGATACGCTCAGCCATCTTTGGCGCTGCTAGGCGCAGCAGGTACTCTGTGCCTTCCTCGGTGCCCAGCATGTGGCCGAAGTAGGAGGAGATGATGGCGCACATGACCACAACGGGTGCCATGTAGGCCATGAACGGGGTGCCGGTGACGTTAGCGAAGTAGGACAGTACCGGAATGTTTTGTTCCAGCGCCTCATTCATACCGTCGGCGCCCAAAGCCAGGACGCATGACCAAACAAAGAACATGGTAAAGACCACCAGCAAGATGGCGGTAAGCAGCTCCGTGCGGTCAACGCGCTTGGCGGTCTTCTCGCCATAGGCCGGCTGCATGTCTAGTGCGAACTGAGACAGTGCTGCCATGTGGGAAAAGGAAAATACAAGCACCGGCAGAATCAGCAGGATTCCCTTGAGGATTCCAAAGTCACCTTCACCGTTGTCGTAGTGCAGGAAGCTCTGAAAATCCCAGCGTGGTGAGATAGATGGACGTTGCTGCCAAAGCGAAGATGAGCGGATAGACCAGCACCTGGGCCAGCCACAGCATGGGCTTGCGGCCCACGGCGAACGCGCCGGTCATAATGCCCACGCAGAGGATAGCGAGTACCCACCGGTTGATGGAAGGTCCACCCAGTTGGTTGACGATGAAGCTATCGACCGAGTTGGTGATGCTGATGCCGTAAATCAGCACCGTGGGGAAGATAGCGAGCCAGTACAAAATGGCGATAACGATGCCGGAGGTGCGGCCAAAATGCTGCGTGGCCAGTTCCAGGACGTCCTTGCCGTGGTCGCGGATGGGCGCGCCACTGACTATTCGGACATAGGTGCGGTGCGAGAAATAGACCAGCGGCAGGATGAAGACCGTGGCAAAGACCAGTGGCCAGAAACCAAATCCACCAGCGTTAAGTGGCAGGAACAAAATTCCTGCGCCGACGGCAGTGCCGAACAGGGTGATGACCCAAGTCATCGTGGAGCCAGCAGGTTTGGCCTCCGCACGCTCAACAGCGGTAGCAACGGTATCGCTCATTGAAAAACCCTTTGTTTGGGGACAGGTTTAGTCGTTGTCAGGCAGCGATAGAGCTTGATCCACAATCACGTTGATGACTGCTGGAATCTGCTTCTCGCGCATAGCCTGCAGGGCGCGCTCGACGGCAGGGCCTGCCTCGGCGTCGGAAGTGACAAGCTCGCCGTGTGCGCCGAAGCCACGGGCGACGGCGGCGAAATCTGGGTTGGAAAGCTGGGTGCCGGAAACGCGATCAGGGAAGTGGTTCTTT
>NZ_KV814043.1:58051-67739 GCF_001813815.1 Corynebacterium sp. HMSC076D02 | reverse complement strand
TTTGGTGATCGCGGATGGTGCCGAACTCGCCGTTGGACATCACGACGGTCAGATAAGGAGCGCCGTACTGCAAGGCGGTAGCCAGCTCTTGGCCATTCATCAGATACTCGCCGTCGCCAGCAATGGCGATGACGGTGCGCTCAGGAAACTCCAGCTTGGTGGAGACTGCACCTGGAACGGAGTAGCCCATCGAGCCATTGCGCACGCTGAACTGGGAGGGGTAGACGTTGGTGTGCATAAACTGCTGCGCCCAGATGCAGTGATTGCCGGCGCCGAAGGTGTAGATGGAATCCTCTGGGGCCTGCTCCTGAATGGCCCGCCTCAGTGCTTCGATGTGTGCGGTTCCCTCAGGAGCCGGGCGCCAGTCGGCTTCGTCCTGAACCGTAGAGAAAGCCACCTGCGCCGCGTGCGCATCCGCGAACCACTGCTGCTGGGCAGCAGAGGCCTCGCCCGCATTGATCTCAGATAGCGCTTCGGCGAAGGCTACCGGGCTGGCCAGGATGTGGCGGGTGACGGCTGCGGAGTTGCCACGCAGGCTGGAATCGATGTTGATGAAGAAGTTGCGGTCATTTGCGCCTTGACGCAGCGTGTAGCCGTCAGTCGGGACGTCGCCAAGCACTGCTCCAACGGCGAGTACGAGGTCGGAATTCTCGAGCAGTGCAGCTGCCTTCTCGTCGCGGCCGTAGCCCAGCCAGCCGGCGTTGGCCGGGGAAGAAAAAGGGATGCGGTCGCTGGCGCGGAAATCGTGGACCACCGGAATCTGGTTGGTCTCTGCAAACTCGGTGATTTGGCGTGCGGACTCTGGGGTCCAGCGCGGGCCGCCGGCGAAGATGAGTGGGCGCTCGGCGGAGCGTAGGGCCTCGGAAAGCTCGGCGATATCGCTTGGGGATACCGCGCCGTCTGTCACGTTGATTGGCTGGATAATCTCCCCGTCGAAGTCCATGTGGAGAATGTCCTCCGGCAGGCCCACCACTACTGGGCCTGGGCGGCCCTGCTTGGACTGGAAGAATGCCTCGGCCACCACGTGGGAAGCACGGGATGGGTCATCGAGGATGAAGACCTGCTTGGTCTGGGTGCCAAACCACGCCTTTGGGTCGAACTCCTGGAAGGACTCACGGTCACGGTCGGGGAAGGGAATAAGGCCCACGAAGAGGACCATCGGGGTGGAATCCTGCCAGGCGGTGTGAATGCCAACGAAAGCATTGGAGGCGCCTGGGCCGCGGGTGACCATTGCGACGCCCGGCTCACCGGTGGCCTTGCCGTGTGCCTCTGCCATGTAGGAAGCGCCGCCTTCCTGGCGGGTAACGATGGCTTCGATGGGGCTGTCATAGAGCCCATCAAGTACTGGCAGGAAGCTCTCGCCTGGGACGAGGTATGCGCGCTTGACGTTGTGTGCTGCGAGAGATTCAGCGATGGCGGTGCCAACATGGCGACGAGTCATAGTTTTCAGACAATCCTTCTTCTGTGATTGGTGCAACAATTTCACCCTATTGTGAAGGATTTTCGTCCATGTTGTCTAATGTCTAAGATTTTTCAAATCCATGCTCATTGGTAATAGCTCGTGTTAAATGAAGATTTATGGATTACACGAGGGCGAAATATTTCTTGGCGCTTGCGCGCACCGGTTCCGTGACCACCGCGGCAGAGCAATTGAGCATCACCCAGCCAGCGCTAAGCCGCCAGCTGCGGCGCTTTGAGGAGGAGCTGGGGCTCGAGCTTTTCGAACGCGCAGCTGGGGTGCTGCGTCTCAACGAGGCGGGCAAGGCATTGATTCCCGTGTGCCAGCAATTGGTGGCAGATAATAACAGGGCTACGCAGGCGGTTTCGGCGCTGCAACGTGGCGAGATGCGCACCTTGCAGGTGGCGGCAACGCCGACGACCATCTCGACGATCTTGGCGCCTTTCATCGTTGACGCGCGCGAGGACATTCCGCTTCTGACCACGCTGGCGGTCGAGCACTACGAGGTGTACCAGGCGCTAGATACCACCGCCGATGTGGTGGTGACGCCAATTCCAGTAAAGGAGGGGCTTGATTCCGTTCCGCTGGGGGAGGCCACTATCCGGGCTTGGGTAAACAAGGAGCACCCTCTAGCGGGCCAAGACAGCATTGAGGTGGAGGACTTGGTCACTCATCGCCTAGCCATGTCAGGCCGGCGCAGCGTCTCGCGCGGGCTCTTCGATGCCTTTGTAGGGCGCAGCCACGCTGTGCTTGGCGACGTCGTCGAGTGTGAGGACACCGTTACGCTCATCGCCCTCGCGCGAGCCGGGCGCGCAATCGCCATCTCCAGTGCTCTGCAGGCTCACGACGCGGTAGGCCTGCGCATCTGCAATGCGGAGGAGATGCTAGGCGGTGTGCCCCTGCACGCGGCTTGGCGTAGCGGGCACTTCGCCGCCGCGGAAATCCATGCCGTGGTCACGCGCCTCCAGGAGTTTCTGGGAATTAACCCCGCCGATGGCGTTCGTGCCAGCTAAAGACGCAGATCCACCTTCTCGTTGGCGGCGATTTCTTCTAAACGCTCGGCAGTGCACATGCCGGCGACAATCACGGCGGAGCCTCCACATGCGAGCGGTTCGAGAATCAACTTCTTAAAGGAATCCTTGTCCTTCCACCCCGCGGACATTACGCGTTGGGCAGGGCCGGCGGCAGGATAAAGCTCCGGTAAAGCGGTGGTGGGGCCATAGAACTGATCACCGTAGAAACGCACGGTGGGCCCAAAATCAATGGCGCCCGCGGGCAATTCGCCGCCAGATTCGATGACGCCGCGCCCGAATGGATCATCGGTAACGAGCACAACATCGGCGCCTGTGAATTCCTCGCTCAACTCTGCAAAGCCCTCGGGCGCGGCAAAAACAACATCGGGGCTTGCGCCGTCTAGCTCGGCGCGCGTGAACGCTGTGTCGACGCCGGCAGCAATGGCACCCAAAGCGATAACTGCGGGCTGCCAGGAAACAGGAAGGTCGAGGAAAATGAGGGAATCGGAAGCGAGCTCAAGCTCTTCTAAGAGCATGTTGGCAATCTTGGAGACCCAGTTATCCAAGGTCTGTGCGGAAAAATCCATGCGCGCGCCGGTGGCTTCGTTGTAGAACGTCAGGCGCGGCGCTGCGGCATCTGCGGAAAGTAGGTGCTGAAGCATATCCATGTCCGCCCATGGTAGGTGACTGAGCCTTTGCGCGGCAGGGAATGCTTTCACACCACGGTCCTAGGCCCCCGAGCGCCCCGGAAGGTGAGTGATAGGGATACTCATTTTCTAACATTAAATGGCAACTACCTGCCAAAAAATTGGGGAACGATCCCTAAGAAAAGCCAGGAACCTTTTGGATTAGGTCCCTGGCTTGAGAATTACTTAGTTTGTGTGGCGTTTAGTTTACGCAGCGCGGGCCCTCGCCGCCGGCGTCGATTTCCGGGGCAACCTCTGCCGCGCCCATGTCGCTGCCTGGGGTGCCGACCTGCTCGCTCGGTGCGGTGTCGGTAGGTTCTGCGTCCTGTGCTTCCTTGTCGGACGGGCCTTCGTAGTCGTCGTAAGCCACGACGACAAAGGTGTTTTCATCCAGCGACGGGCTGGACGTAACCGGCAGACCGCCGAGCTGCTCAGCCAAGTCTTTGGCGCGTTGATCGTTCTCATCCGCGGCGACAACCTGGGACTCGTAGTACAAGCCCGGCTCGGCATTGCTGGTCTGGCCGACCTTGTATCCCACGCCAGTCAGCCACGTGCCAACGCCGGAGGCCAGGCCGTCGATGCTGCCCGCGTTGAGCACGTTGACCGCGATGCCATCGGCCACTGGCTTTTCGGAAGGGTTGGAGCCTGCCTCTGCGCTTGACGACGCCGCGGCTTCCTCCGTCTGCTCCGCAGTCTTGGCGAGGTCATCCATAAACTTATGGACCTCTTGCTTGTTGATGGTCACGACGGACTCACCGTAGTCACCCACGCCGTCGATGGAGGTCACCGGAATGGTGGTGAAGGTGACGTTGCCGCCGGCCAAGCCCGAAAGCTGGGTGACCAACCCCATGACGTCCCAGCCCTCATCGATGACTACAGAGCGTTCGATTGCGTCAGCAATCTTGGAGAGCTTATTCGGGTTAGCTAGGGTGCCAGAGGAGAGCACCTTGGAAACCAAGGAAGCCATATATGCCTGCTGGCGCACGATGCGGTCCAAGTCGCCGCGCGGAAGCTCGTAACGCTGGCGGACGAAGGACAGGCCCTGGGCGCCGTGGAGGGTCTGGCGGCCCTTTTTGAAATCAGCGCCAGACATGACGTCCTTGACGTCGTTGTTCAAGCACACGTCGACGCCACCGACGGCGTCGGTAAGCAGCACGAAGCCCAGCAGGCCGACCTCAGCGTAGTGATCGATGTCGATGTCTGTGAGCGAGCGCACCATGCTGATAAGTCCCTGGCGGCCGGCCTCCACGCCCTGCTGCTCGATCTCCTTCGCGGAATGCGGCTTCTTCTTGCCTTCAGCCTCTGCCTCGGCGTTTTCTTGCTCTAGCTCTTCGACCTTGTCCGTCTTGTGGTTGGCGAAAACGCCGTTAATCTTGGTGTTTCCAAAATCGCCGTCGTCGACGTAGGTATCGCGCGGAATCGAAACCGCAGTTGCACGGGAGCCGTCATCCGGGATGCGGATGATCATGATTGTGTCGGTGTTTTCCTCGCCCTCGTCCACACCGGCGTGCAGGTCCGCCAGTTCCTTCTCCGATAGTGGGTTACCCTTGGCATCCGTGCGCGAATCCTTGCCCACCAGCAAGATATCCATCGCGCCATCTTCGGTGTCTGCCTTAAAACCACCCTTGTTGCCTAACGCGAGGTTAGAGACAGAGGACATGCCATCTCCCACGCGGCCCACGGTGGCATAGCCAACGCCAGAGAACACCAAGATTGCCGCCGACACAAATGCCATGATGGCCTTCAGGGGCTTGGACCCCTGTTGCTTTACCGCCGTCGCCGAATTGGGCGAGGGCGAGATGGCGCGGGAACGACGCTGCTTGTCTGACTTTTTCTCAGAAGACACAGGTGGAGGACTTTCTAATTGTGGCGTTCAAAGGTGGCAGCAAGCAAGGTGGCTTCTCTCGGTGCTTGCCGTGTAGCCAAGTTAGGGCTGATCTTGTGACAGTTTAGGCGAGAAGATAAAGAAATCGTGATCTATACATGATTTTTGTCAAGCTTGTAGTGTCTTGGCAGTAACCTAGCAGCGAGTATGGGTACGCTAAGCAGCATTGTGAACACAGATAACGTAACTGCCCTTGCAGTGGTCACGGTGACGTATTCGCCGGGCCATTACCTCGGGGATTTCCTTAAATCGCTGGAAAGCGCAACCAACCGGCCCACGGCTGTGGTCTTGGCGGATAACGGCTCCACCGATTCAGTGCCGCAGGCCGCGGCTGCTGGCCGTGACGACGTTGTGTTTTTAGACACGGGCGGCAACATCGGTTACGGCGGCGGAATGAATGCCGGCGCGCGGCTCGTCAGCTCTGGCGCGCTGGGTGAGGTCGATGAAGAGTTCTTCCTCATCAGCAACCCAGACGTGACTTTTACTCCTGGAGCTTTGGATAAGTTGGTGGAGTGCGCGCGCCGGAATCCACAAGCCGCAGCCGTAGGCCCGCGCATCGTGGAACCGGATGGCTCGTATTATCCTTCCGCGCGTGCGATCCCCACATTGACCACCGGCATCGGCCACGCCCTGTTTGGCACCATCTGGCCTAGCAACCCGTGGTCGCGTGCCTATCGCAATGACGCCGATATGTCCGTTGAGCGCGAGGCGGGCTGGCTTTCGGGTTCCTGCCTTTTGGTGCGGTGGGATGCGTTCCAGCAGATCGGCGGCTTTGACGAGCGCTACTTCATGTACATGGAAGACGTCGATCTGGGCGACCGTTTTAGTCGTGCGGGCTGGAGCAACGTCTTTTGCCCTGAGGCAATCATCACCCATGCCAAAGGGCACTCTACCCAGGCGCACGCGGGTGCGATGCTGCGAGCCCACCACGACTCGGCCTACCGCTTCCAAGCGGACCGCCATCCGCAGTGGTGGCAAGCGCCAGTCCGACTAGCGCTCAAGGCCGGACTGCGGTTGCGCGGGTTTGCTCTAAGCGCCCTAGCGTGCCGCAGCAGTGGCTAGGCTCCTTGGGCATATACACTGACCCCGATAAAACACGTCGATTTATTCGCATAAGGAATTCTTCTATGAGTCAAGCAGCTGTCCAATGGGGCGCTTCTACCGATGCCGTCATCCTCGTCGGTGGCCGTGGAACCCGCCTGCGCCCGCTGACCATCGGCACCCCAAAGCCGATGTTGCCGACTGCTAACTATCCGTTCCTCCAGCACCTTCTTGCCCGCATCAAGGCTGCGGGCATTACCCACGTGGTGCTGTCGACGTCGTTTAAGGCAGAAGTCTTCGAAGAGTACTTCGGTGACGGTTCCGATATGGGCCTGGAAATCGAATACGTAGTAGAAGAGACCGCGCTGGGTACCGGCGGTGGCATCCGCAACGTCTACGACAAATTGCGCCACGATACCGTGATGGTCTTCAACGGCGATGTTCTCTCCGGTATGGACCTGGGCGGCATCTTGCAGACCCACCACGAAAAAGATGCGGACGTTACCATGCACCTGCTTAACGTGGCAGACCCGCGCGCCTTCGGCTGCGTTCCGACTGACAGCAACGGCCGCGTGACGGCGTTTTTGGAAAAGACCGAGGACCCGCCAACGAACCAAATTAACGCTGGCTGCTACACGTTCAAGCGGAAAGTCATTGAGACCATTCCGGCTGACCGCGTGGTCTCCGTTGAGCGTGAGACCTTCCCGAGCCTGTTGGAGTCCGGCCGCTTGGTGGTAGGCCACGTCGACAACTCCTACTGGCGCGATATGGGCCGCCCAGATGACTTCGTGCGCGGTTCTTCTGACTTGGTTCGCGGCATTGCTCATTCGCCGCTGTTGGAAGGCCACACCGGTGAGTCCATCGTCGATGAGTCTGCGGGAATCGCCGGCGGTGTGTTGTTGCTTTCTGGCACCGCGATTGGCCGCGGCTCCGAGGTTGGTGCAGGTTCGCGTCTGGACGGCACTGTTGTCTTTGACGGCGTGACCATCGAGCCGGGGGCAATCATCAGCAACTCGATTATCGCTTCGGGCGCGCATATCGGTGCCAACGCACACATCGACAACTGCGTCATTGGTGAGGGGGCTGTCATCGGCGCCCGCTGTGAACTCAAGGGAGGCATGCGTGTCTTCCCAGGCGTGCAGATTCCGGATGCCGGCGTCCGCTTCAGCTCTGACGCTTAAAAAGGCAGACATTTAAGTTATCTCTCCCACGACCCGTTTCCTTTTAAGGGGGCGCAGGTGGTGGGAGTTTTCGCTTTTTAGCTGGTCTTTTACGGTTTTGGTTGCTGGGTAGCTTGTGCGCGCAGAGATCCAGCAGATCGGCTTAGATGGTGGCGACACGCCGATCAAACCTTGGAATTGTTCACAGGAATATGAAGCACCACTACATATAGTACCCCCAGGACTTACCCCCAGAGGGGGATCTATGTGACGGATGTGAAAGTTGGGGATCGTGTGCTGCGTTTTTGGCGAGAATCCCCGGAAGGCCCCGTTTTCGGGTTGACGATATTTAGTGATCCGGTGTGAAATAACATCAGTGTAATCAAGCGCATCGGCGACGCCTCCGCCAAACTTTGGCTTCGGTGTAAGGTCGGTGCAACTTAGAAGAAACTACCCAACCTCGGAGAAAGGAATTAGCGTGGAGAAAAACTCAAATAATGGCGCTATTCTCCGTGGCGGTGCTGCCGCAGAGATGTCTCTCGATGAGCTTTTTGGCGCCGTCGAGCAGGAGTGGCAAGACCAGGCACTGTGCGCGCAGACTGATCCTGAAGCCTTCTTTCCGGAAAAGGGAGGCTCCACCCGCGAAGCCAAGCGTATCTGCCAGGCTTGTGCGGTGCGAGATGAGTGTCTCGAGTATGCACTTGAGCATGACGAGCGCTTCGGAATCTGGGGCGGACTGTCTGATCGTGAACGCCGCCGCCTCAAGCGTGAGATTGGTTAACCTCCGGCTAGGGAGACCTTTCTTCTTAAATCCTTCACCTCTATCTATGTTTAGTGCCATCTGACGCTAGGGCGTGGATTGTGGTGGAGGATTTTTGCTTACCAGCTAAACCGAGGATCAACGTCCTGTGGATCAAGGTTGAGGTAGTTGGCCACCAAGGCTGTTAGAACCGTGCCTAGTAACTCTGCGCGTTCGCTAGATGTTTCGGCACGCTCCTCGATGGGCATCCGGAAAATTACCATGCGGGCGCGTGTTGGGTGGCCGGCAGCGTCAACGCCAGCGGGGACAACCCGGCCTAAAGGTACAGGGCCGTCGGCGATGATCTCTTCCGGCAGGACCGTCATATCAGCAGAAAGCCGCATGCGTGGAACCGTGTCCACCGCCAAGTCCAATCCGGCGAGCTGCTCTGCAAAAGCATTCTGGATGGGGGCATAGGCCTCGAGCACGGCCATGTCGAAGCGCTCGCTCTTGCTACGGAACCGCGGCGTCGATTGTGGCAAAAGCGGTCCGTGCATGCCCCTTCCGCGGCGGTCGCGGAACGGACGAGTGTGGGGGCGGCGCATGGTCATGCCCGTGATTTTAAGGTTTCACATGACCATTTTCGTGCGGGGCGCGCCGAGTTTCGACTATTCAAATCTCAACTAAAGGTTTAGACTCATTGCCGTGAATCATTCTCGTCATTGCTCTCGTCCAGGCTGCGGCAAACCCGCCGTGGCAACTTTGACCTACGCGTATTCACAGCAGACGGCCGTCGTAGGCCCGCTCGCGGAGGAGACTGATCCGCATAGCTGGGACTTGTGCGAAAAGCACAGCTCCCGCATCACCGCTCCCATCGGCTGGGAGATGGTGCGCGTGGACCGCATTGAGCTTGAGGAAGAAGACGACCTCATGGCTCTGGCCGAGGCAGTTCGCGAGGGCGGGCGCGTCACTACCGGGCTAGTTGAGGATGGTTCGGGCTCCGGCCAAGACCCGATCGACTACGCCGCCAACTTTGATGGCGCCGATCCTGATAGCTCCAACCACCCGGTCTTCCGCACGCGCCGCGTAAGCGAGGCCAAGCAGCGCCGCCGGGCACACTTGAGCGTCGTGCCTGACGACGCCCTGACTCAGGACGCCTCCGAATCCGCCGCGGGTGGCCGCCATCGCTTGAAAGAGGACTAGTTTTAGGCCACGGCTCCAGTATTTGGGGCTGGGGGAAGAGTACTATTGCAGGTTATGCGTACTCGTGAACAGCTAAACGCCGTTATTAAGGCCTATGACGTCCGTGGCGTCGTGGGTGAAGACATTGATGAGAATTTCGTCCGCGACACTGGTGCTGCTTTCGCCGCTATTTTGCGCGAAGAAGGCGAGAAGACGGTGGCTGTGGGCCACGATATGCGTCCTTCTTCGCCGGCGTTGTCTGCTGCCTTTGCTGAAGGCGTAGCTTCGCAAGGCCTAGACGTGGTGAAGTTGAACTTGACCTCCACTGATGAGCTCTACTTTGCAGCAGGCTCCATGGAATGCGCCGGTGCGATGTTTACCGCCTCGCATAACCCAGCCAAGTACAACGGCATCAAGCTTTGTCGCGCTGGTGCTGTCCCGGTGGGCCAGGAGACCGGCCTGGAAGCAATCAAGGACATGCTCGTAGATGGTGTTCCAGCCTACGACGGCGCCGCAGGTTCCG
>NZ_KV814043.1:43115-57951 GCF_001813815.1 Corynebacterium sp. HMSC076D02 | reverse complement strand
CTCCGAGCGTGAGGTCCTGCCTGACTACGCAAACTTCTTGCGCTCTTTGGTTCCGCTGGAGTCTTCCCGCCCGCTCGTTGTAGCCGTGGATGCAGCAAACGGTATGGGCGGACACACGGTTCCGGCGGTCTTCGAGGGCCTTCCTTTTGACGTGCGCGAGCTATTCTTCGAGCTAGATGGCACCTTCCCGAATCACGAGGCTAATCCTTTGGACCCGAAGAACCTCGTGGACCTGCAGGCCTTTGTGAAGGAGCAGAAGGCAGACATCGGACTCGCCTTCGATGGCGACGCCGATCGCTGCTTCGTGGTCGATGAAAACGGCGATGCAGTTTCGCCTTCTGCTATCTGTGCACTTGTCGCGGAGCGCTACCTCAAGAAGTTCCCAGGCTCGACCATCATTCACAACCTGATTACCTCCAAGACGGTCCCGGAGCTTATCGCTGAAAACGGCGGCAAGGCTGTGCGTACCCGCGTGGGTCACTCCTTCATCAAGGCCCAGATGGCCAAGGAGAAGGCTGCCTTCGGCGGTGAGCACTCTGCGCACTACTACTTCCAGGAGTTCTGGAACGCGGACTCGGGCATGCTCGCTGCGATGCACGTGCTAGCTGCGTTGGGCGAATCCGATAAGCCGCTTTCTGAACTCATGGCGCAGTACTCGCGTTATGAAGCTTCTGGTGAGATTAACTCCACCGTGGAGGATCAGAACGCTGCTACGCAGGCAGTGCTCGACGGTTTGGCTGAGGAGATTGAGTCCGTCGATGAGCTCGACGGCGTGACCGTGGAGCTGAAAGGCACCGATGCGTGGTTCAACGTGCGTGCTTCCAACACTGAGCCGCTGCTGCGCCTGAACGTTGAGGCAAAGACCGCAGATGAGGTCGATGCCATCGTGGAGAAGGTTCTCGGCATTATCCGCGCCTAGGCGCTTTCCCCGTGCGGGCGCCTTCGCGCAGGCCGTCTTTCTGCGCGTACCGTTTCCTGTAAATAGTGAACCCAAACAGGCTAGCTGTGCCAGCCTATTTGCAAGAAACGGTACATTCGCGGAGGCTGAGCCGCGGGTGAGCGCCGCCCTAGCCGAGCCGCAGGGCGTGGCCGCGCCGCAAAACACAAAAAGCGCCAGCACAATGCTGGCGCTTTTATGCGGGAAAATTAGCCGCGGGAGTGGGTAACCATGTCCTCCCACTCGACGTACTTCTTGCGCTCGCGGCCTTCTGCCTCACCAAGCGCACGCTCGGCAGCGTCGAGGTTCTTCCAACCATCCCAGGTCAGGAACTCGATGCCTGCTTCGGACAAGGTTGCGGTGATGTCCTCGTCGGAGGAGTGGGAAAGCTTGCCAGCCTCGGCGTCCTCGAGCAACATACCGATGGTCTCCGTTGCGTCAGACTTGGTGTTGCCAATAAGCCCGACCGGGCCACGCTTGATCCAGCCCGTGGCGTAGAGGCCCGGAACGATGCTGCCGTCCTGCTCGATGACGTGGCCACCATCGTTGTTGATGACGTTTTTGTCGGTATTGAAAGGAACGGTATCGATGGCATCGGAACGGTAGCCTACGGCGAGGTAAACAGCCTGGACAGGCCACTCGGTGAACTTGCCGGTGCCGCGAACGTTGCCGTCACCAGTCAGCTCCGTGCGTTCGGTCTTGATGCCGGTGACTTTGCCGTTCTCGCCGAGGATTTCGACCGGCTGCTCGAAGAGGTGAATCTGCAGGGTGTGTGGCGCGTCCTTCGGCTCGCGGATGGCGTAGCCCTCGAGGGTCTGGCAGACCAGATCCTGGGACTTAGAGTTTGCACGTGCTTCGAGAGAAGCTTCGTCGTAGTCGATGTCTTCTGGGTCGACAACAACGTTGATGGACGGGGAGTGGTCCAGCTCCTTAAGCTCGAGCGGAGTGAACTTAGCCTGTGCGGGGCCGCGGCGGCCGAAAACGCGGACCGTTTCAGCCTGGTTCTTGGCCAGGGAGTCATAAACGTTGTCCGGGATTTCGGTGACCTTGAGCTCGTCGCCGGTCTTCGCCAAGATGCGGGCGACGTCGAGGCCAACGTTGCCCACGCCCACGACGGCTACTTCCTTTGCGCTGAGATCCCACTCGCGGTTGAAGCGTGGGTTGCCATCGTAGAAACCAACGAACTCGCCTGCGCCGTGGACGCCTTCGAGGTCTGCGCCCGGGACGTCGAGGTTGCGGTCGCCGACAGCGCCGGTTGCGAAGACAACTGCGTCGTAATGCTCCTGTAGCTGTGCCACGGTGAGGTCGCGGCCGATGTGCACGTTGGAGATGAGGCGAATTTGCTCGGTTTCCAAAACGCGGTGCAGGGAGTTGACGATGCCCTTGATGCGTGGGTGGTCCGGCGCCACGCCGTAGCGGATCAGGCCGAAGGGAGCTGGCATCTGCTCGATGAGATCGATCTCAACATTGCCACCGGTCTTTTTAACCAGGATGTCAGAGGCGTAGATGCCTGCTGGGCCAGCGCCGATGACGGCTACCTTCAGTGGGGCTTGCGACATGTCAGTAGTGGGCCTTTCCTCAAGATTTTTACGGGATTTTGGAACGACTAGCGCTAAACGCTAAAAGCTATCGTTCAGGTACTGGTCGTAATACTAGTCGTTCTAATTCTTTTTATGAATATTAGACTGATTAGTCTGCTGAAACTGGGTGAGCGTGGGTTTTATTGAACCGCGTTAACGTAAATCCGGCAACCGGGTTATTTAGATTCTTCCAGCTTGGCGGTGTTGTTGCAGGTCGCATTGTAAAGAGCGGTGAAATTAATACGAACCGCTTTGTCTATTGAGGTTAGACAGGTAGGTTTTTGGCGACCACTACGAAAGGCAATTGTTCATCGCCATGACTACCGCAACGAAACCTACCGCCAAGTCTCGTACGCGAAAGCCAGAGGGACAATGGAAAATCGACGGTACAAAACCGCTTAACGCGGACGAGGAGATCAAGCGCGAGGACGGCGGTCTCTCCGCCCGCCAGCGTGTCATCGATATCTACTCCAAGCGGGGCTTTAAGTCCATCCCGCCGGAGGACCTTGCGCCGCGTTTTAAGTGGCTTGGCCTTTATACCCAGCGCAACCAGAATCTGGGAGGCGAGCAAACCTCCAAGCTCAGCAATGCGGAGCTGCAGGATGAGTACTTCATGATGCGCGTGCGCTTCGACGGCGGTCGCGTCAGCCCGCAGCAGCTGCGCACGGTGGGGGAGATCTCGCGGGATTATGCGCGTTCCACCGCGGATTTCACGGACCGCCAAAACATCCAGCTGCACTGGATTCAGATTGAGGACGTCCCGGGTATCTGGGAAAAGCTGCGCGCGGTGGGCCTCGATACTCTGTTGGGCTGTGGCGACGTTCCCCGCGTCATCTTGGGCTCGCCGGTGGCGGGAGTCGCGGAAGACGAAATCATCGACGCCACCCCGGCCATCGATGACATCGTGGCTAACTACCTCCCGCGCGAGGAGTTCCACAATCTCCCGCGCAAGTTCAAGACGGCCATTTCGGGCAATCGCCGGCAGGACGTTACTCACGAGATTCAGGACATCGCGTTCGTCGGCGTCGATCACCCCGAGTACGGCCCTGGTTTCGACTGCTTCGTCGGCGGCGGCTTGTCCACGAATCCCATGCTTTCCCAGTCCTTGGGCGCTTGGGTGCCGCTTGAGCGTGTACCGGAGGTGTGGGCCGGCGTGGCTCGCATCTTCCGCGATTATGGCTACCGCCGCAATCGCAATCGAGCGCGCCTGAAGTTCCTAGTCGCGAAGTGGGGCATCAAGAAGTTCCGCGAGGTGCTAGAAAATGAGTACTTGGACGCCCCGCTTGCCGACGGCGAGCCCCTTACCGTCGAGCCTGGCTCCCGCGACCACCTCGGCGTGCACAGACAAAAGGATGGCAACTTTTATCTCGGCGTCAAGCCCACCGTAGGCCACGCCACGGGCGAGCAGCTCATCGCTATTGCCGACGTCGCGGAGCGTTTCGGCATTACCCGCATCCGCACCACGCCGATGAAGGAACTTCTCTTCCTCGACGTCAAGGAAGCCGATATTCCGGTTCTTTCGCGGGCGCTCGATGAGACCGGTTTGTACTCACAGCCATCTGAGTTCCGGCGCGGCGTTATTTCCTGCACCGGCTTGGAATTCTGCAAGCTTGCGCACGTGACCACGAAGGCCCGGGCGATTGAGCTGGTGGACATCTTGGAAGACACCTTGGGTGACCTCGACGTGCCGATTTCCATTGCACTCAACGGCTGCCCGAATGCCTGCGCTCGTTCCCAGGTCTCGGATATTGGACTGAAGGGCCAGATCGTTACCGATTCCGAAGGAAACCGTGTTGAGGGCTTCCAGGTGCATCTGGGTGGCGCGCTCGGGCTCTCCCCGGACTGGGGACGCAAGCTGCGCGGGCACAAGGTCATCGCGGATGAGGTCCCAGACTATGTCATCCGGTTAGTTCAGAAATATAAGGAGCAGCGCGAGGAAGGCGAGCAGTTCCGCCACTGGGTTTTGCGCGCAGATGAGGAGGATCTGCAGTGAATTTTCGCCGCGAGCCGAATCCGAACCGCAACCATCCGATGTACTGCCCCTACTGCGGCGGCATGAACCTCTTTCCCGATGAGGAAGGCAATTTCGCGTGGAAGTGCTGCGAGTGCCTGCGTATCTTTTCCGTGATGTTCCACGGTCAGGATGATGCGCCGGTAGCACCTGCCAAGGCGGTTTCTTCCAACGAGGCGTTGCAACGATCGCTGCAACGTCGCGGGCATCTGTCTACGGCTAAGCAGGATGCAAGCGCGGGGAGCAGACGATGAGCGCACTGATTACGCTTTCACATGGTTCGCGCCATCCAGAGGCAGCTCTTGGTATTGAGGCTTTGACGCGAAAGGCGGCGGCGCTTGCCGGCGCCACATCTTATGAAGCGGCTTACCTCGATTTTCACGAAACTGACCTGGAAGCTGCAGCACAACGAGTAGCTGCCGCGGGGCAGAGGGAAGCGGTGGTCGTGCCACTGCTGTTTACGCAGGGCTATCACCTGCGCGTGGATGTGCCGGAAGCGATCGATCGCGCTGCACATTCCGCCGGGCTGCGGCTGCTGCAAGCAGAAGGCTTAGGCACCGGTGCCGACATCGCGGAGCTCTTAGCAGCGCGTGCGATGGCGCCGCAGACAGGTAAGAAGCCACAGCATCTTGTCATCTATGCCGTGGGCTCTTCGGACGAGAAGGCGAATAGCGCTGTGCGCGACCTCGCTGCGAATGTAGAAAGCCTCACCCATCTGCCTACCTCGGTGGTGTTTGCAACACGTGGTGGGAAAGAGGGCGTCGCCAAGCAGGTGCGCCGCCAAGGCGAGGTGCGGGTGCTGCCACTGTTTAGCACGGCAGGGCTGTTGCTGGACCTGCTCGCGGATTCCCCTGCACAAGTAGACTCCCCGCTAGGCACTGACCTTGCTGGGGTTGTTGCTGACCGTTTTGCCCATGCAGCGGGCTTGTCCACCCAGACTCACATGCTTGCACAGATCGGATAAAAAATGCGGTCGTTCATTCTGATTGCTCTAGCCGGCGCTGCGGCACAGCTTGTCGACGGCGGAATTGGCATGGGCTTCGGCGTAACCTCCACGACCATGCTGCTCTTGGCTGGTCTTGGGCCGGCACAAGCCTCTGCGGTGGTGCACACGGCGGAACTCGGAACGACGCTGGTATCAGGGATTAGCCATTGGCGCTTTGGAAACGTGCATTGGCCAACGGTATTCAAGCTCGGGCTGCCCGGGGCGCTCGCGGCCTTTCTGGGGGCGAGCGTGTTGTCTAATATCTCGACTGCGGCTGCGGCGCCGATAACCGCGTTAATTCTTGTCGGCATTGGAACCAACCTCGTGTGGCGTTTCGCGCGCCTGCAAAAGAAGCCTTCGGCCTATCGCAGCAAGCATTCCGCGGGATTTCTAGCCGGCCTAGGGATAGTCGGCGGATTCGTCGATGCCACTGGCGGCGGTGGATGGGGTCCGATATCCACCTCGACGATGATGGCGATCGGTAAAGAGCAGCCGCGGCGCATCGTGGGAACCGTTAATACGGCGGAATTCTTGGTGACTTTCGGTGCGACTGCTGGTTTCCTGGTGGGGCTGTGGAATGACATCGTGGCTAATTTGGCAGCGGTGATTGCGCTGCTGGTTGGCGGGGCGGTTACGGCACCGATTGCCGCTTGGTTGATTTCGCGCGTTAACCCGGTGGTGCTGGGCGGTTTTGTCGGTACTGCAATTGTGGCGCTGAACATCGGCAAGGTAATAAGCGGGGCTGAAACCTACTTCGGTTGGGCCATCGCGCCTTGGTTCGTGGTGGCTGTGCAGATCCTCGTGGTTGTAGCGGGAGTGGCTGCTACGGCGATTGGTGCTCGACGCACACGTGCGGCGCGCACTGCTGAAGAAGCAGCCGAGGAGGCAGAGCGTGAAGCGCATGCGGCATTCCACGCTGCGGTGCCACACCGCCCGCGCGGGGGCCGCGGCTTCAAGGTGGTGGCGCAAACTGCCCCGGAGCTCAGCCGGACCAAGGAGTACTGGCCGCTGCAGGCGAACTAAGCCAGGTGGCGTTTACTGCGCATCCTGGCTGTTTAGCCCGGCGACCTCGCCGATGACGAAGACCGCGGGCGGGGCAACTTGCTCTTTTCTGACGGTCTCCGCGAGGTCCCCGAGGACGCACTTGTAGACCCTTTCGCTGGCCATTGTGCCCTCCTGGATGATGGCCACAGGCGTCGATGCGCAACGTCCGCCATTGATAAGCGCCTGGGCGATGGCTGCCGAATTCTTCACGCCCATGATGATACTGAGCGTAGCCCCCGATTGCGCTAGCGCTTGCCAATCCACCAAAGACTTGGCGTGGCCTGGCGGCAGGTGACCGGAAACCACTGTGAATGCATGGACAATGCCGCGCTGGGTGACGGGCACGCCTGCCAAAGCAGGAACCGAGATGGCGGAGGTAACGCCAGGGACTACTTCCACCGGAATGGACGCGGCGGTAAGTGCCTGCAGCTCCTCAAAACCGCGGCCGAAGACATACGGGTCGCCGCCTTTCAAGCGGGCTACTTTTCGGCCGGCGAGCGCATGCTCGATGAGGAGCTCGTTGATCTTTTCTTGGGAGGTTTGGCGCTTATACGGCAGCTTGGAGACATCGATGAGTTCTTTGCTTGCAACGTCGCAGAGCTTGTCCAGCTGCTGCACTGGACCCAGGTGATCCGCCAAGATAATCTCCGCCTCTTGCAAGGCGTGCATTCCACGTACCGTGATGAGGTCCCACGCGCCGGGGCCGCCACCAATCAAAACGACGGGGTGAATCTGCGGACTTTCTGCTGCAAACATGCTGGTTGATTCTAGTTGAGGTATTTCACCTCACGTGCAAAAAGGGATTATATACCTGGGGTTTTATTCATAATTGGCTGGGGAAGTTCTAATAAGCACTACTGCGTGTCCGAGGGCCAGACTATGCTCGGCGGCATGGATAGTGCTTACTATGATGGCGCAGCTTATGACCCAGAAACCGTGCGTTATTTCGACGTCGCTCATGAAGGAGCCCAAATCAGGGTCTTAGGCGGTGCTATCTCGCAGTTGGCCGGTCTTTTGGGCGGGGCTAAACCGCGCTGCCTGGTCATTTTGCCTACTGATCAGATAGCCCGCGCGGCTGCCTATACAGCGGCAGGGCTGGCCGAGCCAGCGCGCATTCCGTTGGTGGTGGCGGAATCGCTCCCGCACTTTGTTGGTGCCTTGGATGTCGTCGTGGTGATAGGTGAGCGTGCGGAGTGTGACTGGGCCTCCCGTGCACTTATTGCTGCGGATAAAAGAGGAGCCGCGACTGTACTGGTCGGGCCCTCGCGCGGTCCGCTCGTGGAGGACGCTCCCGAGTCCACCTTTGTGGCACCTACTTTGCCCACGGCGGAGGGTGCCTCGCCGGCTCGGTTCATCGCCGCGCTGTATGCGGTGGCTGCGGTCCTCGAAGAAGAAGGGGAGCTCGTAGCCCGCAGGTTGGAGGAAGCCGCCGACGCAGTGGACCGCGAGCTGGAGGCGCTTAGCCCAGAGCATGATTCCGCAACTAACCCCGGCCGCGAGCTACGGGAATTTGTGGAGGGCGCGAGGGTTATTCATTCCTGCGGCGTCGACCCATATTCCTGGTCAGAGGAGCGTTCCGGAGTATTTATCAATGTCCTGGTTGCCCGCATGGCCGCCGCGGTTTGGGCTGCGCATGGTCTTGGCGGTACTTTTGCTGACCCTGAGGCGTTGCCACATATTTTGGAGCGCGCACAGCAAAGAGGTGGAACAGCGGTGCGTGACATATTCTTTGACCCGCAGATAGACGCGCCAGAAGAAGAAAATGCTTTGGTACCATTGAAAATTGTTTTGTGGGGAGAGGAAGAGGCGAACCTTCCCCATTCAATCGCTGAATCGAGCAATGATCCTGAACCCGCCTTAGGGGAATTGGCGCGCGCTCTTCAGTTCATTACGCGCAGTTATGCCGCGACCGCCTACGAGATTTCTTAAAAGAAGGAAGCAATACATATGCAGCTGCTCAACAGCGCAACCCGCAACTACTCCTGGGGCTCACGGACCATGATTCCTGAGCTCAAAGGTGATCCCGCGAGCGATACCCCGGTAGCCGAGCTCTGGTTCGGCGCGCATCCGGGGGACCCTTCAACCGTTGATGGCCAGCGCCTCGACGAGGTTATTGCAGCCGCTCCGGCGGAGCAGTTGGGCAAGCGCGTGCAGCAAGACTATGGCAAGCGCCTGCCTTTCTTGCTGAAGATATTGGCCGCCGCAGAGCCGCTGTCTTTGCAGGCGCACCCCTCTAAGGCGCAGGCGGAAGAGGGTTTTGCCCGCGAAAATGAGCAGGGTATCGAGGTAAGCGCCACGAACCGCAACTACAAGGATGACAACCACAAGCCGGAGCTCATAGTGGCACTCACTGAGTTCTACGCCATGGCTGGCTTTCGGCCCCTCGAGCGCACGCTGGAGCTGTTGAAGGCTTTGGAATGCTCGGAGCTCGAGCACTACCTGAACATGCTCCTGCCGGAGGCCGCCGCGGAGTCGGAAAACTTGCGCGCGCTGTTTACCACTTGGATCACTATCCCGGCTACAAAGCGTAAGGAACTCATCGCAGCAATCGTCGAGGCTGGTGAAAAGCTGATCGCGCGCCTTGAAGCAGAACCAGCGGATTCGGCTGCGGCGTGGATGGCACGCGATATGCGCACAGTCATCAGCCTGAACGAGCAATACCCAGGTGACATCGGTGTCTTGGGAGCGCTGTTGCTCAACCACGTGGTCTTGCAGCCCGGCGAGGCTGTGTACCTCAACGCCGGCGCGCTGCACGCTTATGTCTCGGGCCTTGGCGTGGAGATCATGGCGAACTCCGACAACGTCCTGCGCGGCGGCCTGACCCCGAAGTTCGTGGATGTTCCGGAATTGGTCAAGGTCCTCACTTATGAAAGCGTGGATGATCCGCGCGTGCAGCAAAAAGAGAAGAGCGTAGAAGAAACCCTGCACGGCGCTAAGGCTTGGGCCTATCCGGTGCCGATCGATGAATTCATCTTGGACCGCGTAGAGCTCTGCGCAGACGATACCGTTGAGCTGAACTTCGATGGTCCGGCTATTGCGCTGTGCACCGGTGGGGAAGTGGAGCTGCGTGACAACGAAGGCCAAGAGCTCAAGCTGCAGCCGGGGCAGGCGGCATGGCTGCCAGCAGCAGAGGAGACCGTAGTGGCGCGGGTTGCAGCGGGCGAGGCGAGCCAGCTCTTTATCGCTCGTGTCTAGGGCCTGCTAGGAGACCTGTAACGTCACCGCGAATTACCTCCGCCATGGAAACTACATCCTTGCGCTCAATAAAACCCTCGGCCTCTGCCTGAATGACGTCGCCGCCTTCGACGAACGTGGCATCTAAATCTTCGACGATAACCGTAGAAGCGCCCACCAGTTCGCCGCTAAGCTCGCGTGCGTCCGGAGTGTGCGAACCCAGTGCGACGAAGATGACAACGCGCAGCGGCTCGTTCGCCGTGGATGAAGCGTTGCCAGGGCCTTCCAGAAAATCGACAATTGTGGCAACCGAAACCGCGGGAGTGCGCAAATTGGTTACCGCTTGACCATCGAGCAGTTGCACTGGGGCCTCAGCGAGGTTAGTTGCCTGACCTGCGGCCGTAGTCGCGCCGGTGGTCGGCGCTTCCGTTGGGGTAGGAGCCTAGCCGGTTGGATCGGAGATATCGACGGCTTCGGTCATGTTGGTGTCCTCGACATCAACAGCAGTCGGCTCCTTAAAAGTATCTGCATAGGTCGGCTCGGAGCTTGGCTGCGGGGCATCAACGGTATCGCCGCTGCCTCCAAAAGTTGGCGCTGTATCGGTAGCAGGAACTTCCGTGCCGTTCATCTTGCCTGGGGTGGCTTCGCCCGAAGGAGAAGGCTCGACGGGCTGAGCCGCCGTGGGCTGGCCGGAGTCGGAATCCCCGGGCTTTGGACGGACGGTTTCAGTCAGGCTTGGCTGCGTGTTGTTTGGTGCAGAAGCTTGGCTGGTTGGCTGTTGCGCAGTTGCCTGCGTAGAAGTGGTTGGTGCAGCAGTGCCGGAGGCGCTGTTAGAAGGCTCCTGTGGGTAGCCCGTTGCGTAGGTGCCGTTGGCATTCTGTTGCGCGGTGGCGTGGGACTGGGAGGAGAGGTTCTCCGGGCGGTAAACCGACGTGGGGCCAGTGTTAGAGGTGCTGCCGGTAAAAGCGTTTGGGGCCAAGAATGGGTCATTCTTGAGTGCCACGGCGCGCTTGCGGGAAGAGCTGTCTTTGTGGCTCTTGCTGCTGTGCTTGGAGTGGGGGCGGCTGCTCGTGGTGGAAGTTTGCGAGGTGCGCTTGCTTTGCGACTCGGTTTCGCCAACCTGAGTTACAGCCTCGCTGGTGCTGTGCGACGCCACGGTGTCAGGCGTGGAAACACGCCAGACACCGTAGCCTACGAACAACGCGAAAAGGAGACCGAGGGCGATAAAGACATACACGCGACGTGCATCGGGCTTCATCGTAAGCTCCTTTCCTTCTCAAGCCATCTATGGAGGGTTCTAAGGGGAATGGCTTAGTTCTAACCGTTACAATAATGGACTTCAAAGAAATAGCTTCCGACCAGCGGGGATGCGGGCTGGAAACTGGTATGTGTAACAACTCGGTAACGACCATACCATGTAAGAGTATTTAGTGGAATAGGCATCTTACGTATCGCCATGTAGGCGGAAGTTTCCTTGAAAGAGTGTTTCGGAATTTGGTTTAGCTAGTTCGGCTTCCGCTTCGCAGTGCGCAGCCGGAGAAGTTCTGCGTCCTGCACGGCCCAAGGTGCCTGTCCGTCTGGACTGAATTGGCGCTTGACCTTTGTTTCCACGCTCAGCCTAAAGTGTGTTGATTCTCTCTGTGGTTTTTAACGTATAAATTGACTGTGGCAACGCACTGACAAAAGCAGCGGCAGCGGCTAGATATAGAAGTAAACATCGCGGGAAGATTTCTCCCCTTCATCAACTGTCTGCCCGCGGTGGAGGCCACCAGCAGTAGAACTTTCGCGTTATATCAAAGGAGAGCGCAATGAGCACTTGGGACGAAGACATCTTTGCAGATGACGTCAACGTTGATTTCCTGGATGAACTCGCCAACCTTGATGACGAGGACATCGTTGAGTCTGTATCTGATGCTTGTGCCTTGGCTACGAATGACAATTCCGTTTCTGAAGAGGAACAGCGCAATGCACTAGCGGCCGCTACCATCGCCGCCATCTGGGCCGGTGCGCCGTTTAGCGCCGGTGAAATTGTTTCTTCCTATCCGTTTATCCGTGGGCTTGCCGGCTCCGGCAGCGAAGAGCTCAACGAGCAGGCTCTGGAATTGCTGGAGGGCGTGGAAGAAGATTATGACCTCGAAGCATTCATTGAGGCTTTGTCCTAATAATGCTGGTTAGCATCGAAGGAATTGACGGTGCGGGCAAGAACACGCTCGTAAACAAGATTAAAGGCGAGCTTTCTGTAGAAGTCGATGTCTTGGGCTTTCCGCGCTATGAAGAATCCGTGCACGCGCAGCTGGCCCAAGAGGCTCTCTACGGCCGGATGGGTGACTTAACGGATTCCGCCTATGCCATGGCCACCCTCTTTGCTCTTGACAGGTTTGGCGCAAAAGACCGCCTGTTGGAAGCGCAAGAGGGCAAAGACCTGCTGATTTTGGACCGTTACGTGGCCTCAAACGCCGCCTACTCGGCCGCGCGCTTGGGTACCGATGAGGTCGTAGACTGGGTCTACGATCTTGAGTTTTCGCGTTTGGGGCTGCCTAAGCCCAGCCTGCAGATCTTTCTCGACACCGACGTCGAGCTCGCCGCAGCCCGCGCCGAGGCGCGCGCAGCCGAGGACGCCGGCCGTGCCCGTGACCGATATGAAAAAGACAGTGATCTCCAGACGAACACTGCGGCGGCGTATCGTCGATTAGCGGAACGTGCGTGGGGCGGACGCTGGATCGCCACCGCTGATACCGATATGATTGTGCAATCTGTCAAGGAACTCGTAGAGGAGTAGGAAAATGGCGCCGAAGATTCTGGTCGTTGACGATGATCCGGCCATCTCGGAAATGTTGACCATCGTTCTTGAGGCCGAAGGCTTCGAGCCCATCGCTGTTACTGACGGCAATGAAGCAGTTCCTGCTTTCCACGAACACGAGCCAGAGCTCATCCTGCTTGACCTCATGCTGCCGGGCATGAATGGCGTTGATATTTGCCGCGCCATCCGCTCGGAATCGGCAGTTCCTATCGTTATGCTCACCGCGAAGACGGACACTGTCGACGTAGTGCTTGGCTTGGAATCTGGCGCTGATGATTACATCACCAAGCCCTTCAAGCCGAAGGAGCTGGTTGCCCGCATTCGTGCGCGCCTGCGCCGCACCGACTCTTCCTCCAGCGAGCTCATCGAGGTCGGCGACCTAGTCATCGACGTCCCAGAACATACCGTCAAGCGCGTCGACGGCGAGGAGCTTTCACTTACCCCACTGGAATTCGACTTACTTCTCGAGATGGCACGCAAGCCTGGCCAGGTGCACACCCGTGAAGCGCTACTGGAATCCGTCTGGGGCTACCGCCACGCTTCTGATACCCGTCTCGTCAATGTGCACGTGCAGCGTTTGCGCGCCAAGATCGAGCACGATCCGGAAGACCCGCAGATCGTCCTGACCGTCCGCGGCGTTGGCTATAAGACCGGCAAGACTGGCGCCGGCGAATAAAGAGGACCCGCAGCTATTTTTGATTGGTTTAAGCGTCTGCAGGATGGCGTTGTAGATAAGTGGCGCACATCGCTGCAGACAAGGGTCATCGGCATGATCCTCGTGGCATCCACGGTGGTCATGCTCTTGTTGGCATACGCGCTTGTCTCGGTGCTGACGCAGCGTTTGGTCAGCCAAAAAGAAGATGCAGCCCGCCAGGAGCTCGATCGCGCGCGTACCACCGTGGAGCAGCAAATCGATGCCACTGGCAGCGCCAACTCGAACCAAGTGCGCATCAATTCCGCACGTTCTTCCCTTGGCCAGCTATCGGCTGATCACAACGAACACCAAGAAGCCTATGAAGCTGTTATCGCCGTAGAAAACGACGATAACTCTCTTACTACTTCTCCTGAGGGCTTTCGCCTGCCCAATGAATTACGGGACTTGGTGTCTAACGGCCAGGTGGCGCAGCAATACACCAGCGTGGATCACCCCGGCGGCGATCCTTATAATGCCTTGATTATTGGCACCCCAATCGATTCCGATATTCCAAACGCCCAGGTTTACCTGGTGCTGTCGATGGAGTCTGAGGAAGCCACAATGGCGCTCATGCGCGGTTTGCTTTCGGCAGCCGGCGTGGTGGTTGTTGTGTTGCTGGTCGGCATCGCTTGGCTGGCAACGCAGCAGGTTATCGTTCCCATTCGTTCCGCATCTCGCATTGCGCAACGCCTCGCGGCAGGCCACTTGCGCGAGCGTATGGTGGTCAACTCTGACGATGAAATGGGCCGTCTGGCGGGCTCTTTCAACGACATGGCTGACAAGCTTTCAAAGCAGATTAACCAGCTTGAGGAATATGGCGATCTCCAGCGCCAATTTACTTCAGACGTCTCCCATGAGCTGCGCACTCCGTTGACCACGGTACGCATGGCGGCGGACCTCATCGCTGCTGATCCGGATTCCCTTGAGCCGCATACTCGCCGCGCATCAGCGCTGATGATTCGCGAGCTTGATCGCTTCGAGGAATTGCTCGCCGACCTGCTGGAGATCTCGCGCCATGATGCGGGCGTGGCTGACCTTTCCACGGCCTCATTCGACGCCCGCTCCTGTGTTGACTCTGCGCTGGCACAGGTCCAGCACCTGGCAGAGGAATTAAACGTCGACGTGCAGGTTAATATGCCGGATGAGCCCGTCACTATCGAAGCAGATTCGCGCCGCATTGAGCGCATCTTGCGTAATCTTTTGGCCAACGCTATCGACCACTCTGAGGGAAATCCCGTGGTCGTCGATTTGCAGGCCAATGACCAAGCGGTGGGCATCGCGGTGACCGACTCTGGCGTGGGTCTGAAGGACGGTCAAGAAGAGCTCGTATTCAACCGTTTCTGGCGTGCAGATGCTTCGCGTAAGCGCCATTCAGGGGGTACCGGTTTGGGCTTGGCCATCGCCCGCGAGGATGCGGTCTTGCACGGCGGTACGCTCGATGCCATCGGTTATATCGGCGTCGGTTCGCGCTTCCGCCTCATCGTTCCGCGCTCGCCGAACACGGCCATCGAAGAGCAGCCGATTGCCCTTGAGGTCCCCAATGCCCCGCAGCCGGAACTGGAAGCGGCAGAGGTAATGGAGCAAGAAGATGTCGGCATCATCTGGCCTTCG
>NZ_KV814043.1:29936-43015 GCF_001813815.1 Corynebacterium sp. HMSC076D02 | reverse complement strand
AGCGCCGTGCTCGTGAGTTCGTGGAGCTGGAGTCCGCGGTGCTTGACGACGCCCCGGAACCTGGCCCTGAATCCAGCGGTGATCGCTCTGGTAGCGTCGCCGAAAGCGAGGCAGCGCACCCGGATAAGGGTGTACAAGACGACGAGAAGGAGCGGTGATGAATAATCCCAACTCGTCTAGGGCTACGCGCTGGAAAAAGCAGGCGCGGCAATGTCTAGCGCTGTCTAGTGGCTTTCTCTTGTTTTCGGCTGCCGGCTGCTCGACGCTGCCGAATAACACTGCGCCCGAGGTCATCGCCACTTTTGCACCGCAAGCCGATCCGCAAGTGGAAATCATGTCCCCGAAGCAGGACGCGGATGCAGACTTGGTACTGCGTGAATTCTATAAGGCCTCCGGGAAGCCTGCCAATGACTATCAATCCACCCGTAACTTCCTAACACCGGACGCCCAAGAGCAATGGACGCCGAAAGAAGCCGTGGATGTGGTCGACTCTATCGACATCTTGACCACGGATAATGGCCTGGACCATAAAACCTTCGAAGTCAGTGGAAAACATATCGGTACCTTGAGCCCTAACGGTGCTTATACCCCGAGTGAACGCGATTATTCAGCCACCGTGCAAATGCAGAAGGTGGACGGGCAGTGGCGTATCCAAGATTTTCCGCCCAAGTTGGTCATTGAACGCAACGACTTGCGTAATAATTACCGGCCAATTTCGCTTTATTTCTTGGGGCAGTCGGGCGAATCGCTCGTTTCGGATAGGCGCTGGATCTACACCGGCCAGCAATCCATCGATAGCGAAATTGTCACCTTGTTGCTGGAAGGCCCCAATACTGATCTGCGTCCGGCGACTACAGATCTAACGCCAACTTCGGCGACGTTCTTAGGTTATGAAAACGGCACCTACAACTTCGGCGGGTTGAGCTCGATGAGCAAGGACGAGCGTTTCCGCTTTGCCGCGGCGCTGACGTGGACGTTAAACAACGCTGGTGTATCTACCACCGTTAAAGCTACGGCGGATGGTAGCCCTCTCGTTGATGGCTTGGACGTGATGACCGTCGATGATTTTGCCGAATTCAACCCTGGAAATCTGGTCAGCTCTGACGCCCAGCTTTTCGCCGTCAACAACGGAGCCTTGTTTGAAGTCGCAGGTGACCAGGTGGAGCCAGCCAACAGCGTCCTGGGCAGGGGCTCAGATGTTCAGTCTGCGGATATCTCCAAGGAAGGAATCGTAGCCGCAATACGTAAGAAGTCCTCCGATGAATATCAATTGAGCATGGGAGAGCTAGGCGTAAAGCTGGAGGATGACCTGAAGTCTAAGACACTGGCGCGCCCGACCTTTGAGGCAAACGGCCAGAGCATTTGGACTGTTGTTGATGGCAAGAAAATTGTTCGCGTATCCCGCTCGGCGAAGGGCGAACTGCATCAATCTGAGGTCGACTCCTCTAGCCTGGATAGTATTCAGGGCGAGATTTCTGTTATTCGCCTCTCGGCTACCGGAGCACGCGTTGCGATGATTATTGAGGGCAACGTCTACGTCGGCGTCGTCGTGCGCGGCAAAAACCGTAAGTACTCAATCGTTAATGCGCATCGCGTGGGTCAAGAGATACAAAATACCGCGCTTTCGCTGGATTGGATGAGCGACGGCGGATTGATGGTGGGCACAGATAGCGTGAACTCGCCGGTATGGCGCATCGAACAGGATGGCTCTTCTGCAACGACTTTGGCAACGGGTAATGTGACCGCGCCGGTGGTGGCAGTTGCAGCTTCTCCAACGAAGCTTTACATCACCGACTCTCACGCATTGCTGGAGCTACCTGCCGAAAACACCGACAACACCTTCTGGCGCGAGGTTGCCGGCCTGCAGGGTCAGCGTTCTTCACCTATCGTTGCCAAGTAAAAGCGCCTTATACAAGTTGTGACGTCTGCGCCTAAAGCTGGGGTGGCTTCAGGCAATCGTGAGACAAGCATGCGTGAGGCAAACATGGGGCGAAAATAAGCCGAGTGCTCGGGGGAGAAAAGATAGGTGGCACTAGTAGGTAAGCATTGGGATTCGCGCGTTTTGGCACAGCGTGCGGCGGCCTTGTTCGAAATAGTTGTTCCGCATCAGTGTGCCGGATGCGGGGGAGAGCTAGAGGCTGCAGCACAGCTATGTGCGCGTTGCCAGCTGCATTTGCGGGCGCTGCCGCAACAGATTGCTAGGCCAGTCCCATTGGGGATGCCGGTATGGGCGCTCGGGCCCTATTCGGACGTGCGGCGAAACCTCATCGTGGCCATGAAGGAGCGGGGCAACCGCAAAGTGCGCAGCCATGTGGCAGCAGTATATGCCGCAGGCATTGAGCATTTGCGGGCGCGCGGCGAGATTCCGGAGGAATTAGTGCTGGTGCCAGCCCCTACGCGGCGTTCTTCGGCGCGGGCACGCGGTGGCGACCCGGTAGCGCAGATTTGCGTGCAGGTGGCCAAGACCTTGCCGCGGGTAAGCGTATGCGAGGCATTGGAAGTTCGGGAGTCAGCGGCTGATCAATCCGAGCTTTCTGCAACTCAACGCTGGGACAATATGCGCGCAGCGGTGCAGGTCAGGCCTGCTGCAAGCCGGATCGTAGGACGACGATTGCTGCTTGTCGACGACGTGGTAACCACCGGCGCAACTTTGGTGGCCAGCGCCAGCCGTCTGCGGGGCAGCGGGGGAGTCCCTGATGGGGCAATCGTACTGGCAGAAGCTTAGATTCGGTTGGTTGCAGGGGTAATTCCGGCCCTATTGGTCCCCTTGGTTATGACCAGTGCTACCATGAAGAGTGTCACAGGGAAGCAGATAAAGTGTCCCAAACCATCCGGTTTCTATTTTGGAAAGTCGCATCGGAAAGGGCCTTACACCTGCGGAATGTGCAGTCATTCAGTCCCCACGAGATAAGGGAGGCAATTCAATGTCCCAGCCCACCAACGCTCAGGTCACCATCACCGGTCGTAACGTCGAGGTGCCAGACCACTTCCAAGAGCGCGTCACCGAAAAGCTGGCCAAGATTGAACGCCTTGACCCGACTCTGACTTTCTTCCACGTGGAGCTCCAGCACGAGCCGAACCCGCGTCGTGAAGCAGAGTCTGATCGCATCCAGATCACCGCAACGGGTAAGGGCCACATCGCTCGCGCTGAAGCAAAGGAAGATTCCTTCTACGCAGCACTGGAAACCGCTCTGGCAAAGATGGAGCGTTCCCTGCGTAAGGTCAAGGTCCGCCGTGAGAACGTGAAGTCCGGTCACCGCGCGCAGAAGGGGACCGGCGAGCTGGCTGCTGAGATCGTTGCTGCTGCAGAGCACGAGCGCGCGAAGGAAGAGCGCTACATCGATCCCTATGCAGAAACCGTCGAGGATGTTCGCCCCGGCCAGATCGTCCGCTCCAAGGAGCACCCGGCTACCCCGATGAGCGTCGATGATGCTTTGAGCGAGATGGAGCTCGTGGGCCACGACTTCTATCTCTTCATTAACGAAGAAAACAACAAGCCATCTGTGGTCTACCGTCGTCATGCTTTCGACTACGGCATCATCTCCCTGTCGGAGGACGCAACTGAGGAGTAAACCCAACTCTTTTTAAGATTTAGCCCTTCCGCCGCGTTCGCTTAAGTCCCTGATTGTCGGGGCCTATGCACCGCGGAGGAGGGGCTAAAGTTTTGCTGACGCACCGCAAACGTTCAGGGTTTCATAAGGTGGTCGGAATCAAGCGTTAACTACCCAGTGGGTACAATGACGAGAAGTTAACTATTTTGTCGCGACAAGAAGGACTATCTAGAAGTGTTTGGACTCTCCAAGCTGCTGCGCGCAGGCGAAGGACGCACCGTCAAGCGCCTAGCAAAGATGGCTGATGACGTTATTGCTCTCGATGCGGAGTACGCTGCGCTATCTGATGCAGAACTAAAGGCAAAGACCCAGGAATTCAAGGACCGCCTGGGGGCCGGCGAAGAGATGAATGACATTCTTCTCGAGGCTTTTGCCACCGTCCGTGAAGCCGCTTGGCGCGTGCTCGATCAGAAGCACTACAAGGTGCAGATCATGGGTGGCGCGGCGCTGCACTTCGGCAACGTTGCCGAGATGCGCACCGGTGAGGGCAAGACCCTGACCTCGCTGCTGCCGGCTTACCTCAATGCGCTTGAGGGCAAGGGCGTGCACATCGTTACCGTCAACGATTACTTGGCAAAGCGTGACGCCGAGATGATGGGTCGTGTGCACCGCTGGCTGGGCCTTAGCGTTGGCGTCATTCTTTCCGAGATGCGCCCTGCACAGCGCAAGGAAGCCTACGGCTGCGATATCACCTACGGCACCAACAACGAGCTGGGCTTTGACTATTTGCGCGATAACATGGTCCGCACGCTTGACGACGTCGTCCAGCGCGGCCATAACTTCTGCATCGTCGATGAGGTTGACTCCATTCTTATCGACGAAGCCCGTACCCCGCTTATCATCTCCGGCCCAGTGGACGGATCCTCCCAGTTCTACAACGTTTTCTCCCAGATTGCGCCGAAGATGCGCGAGGGTATCCACTACGAGGTAGACCACAAGAAGCGCACCATCGGCGTGCTTGAGGATGGCGTGGAATTCGTGGAGGACCAGCTGGGCATCGACAACCTCTACGCCCCAGAGCACTCGCAGCTCGTGTCCTACCTGAACAACGCGCTGAAGGCGAAGGAACTGTTTGCGCGCGATAAGGACTACATCGTGCGTAACGGTGAGGTCATGATCGTTGACTCTTTCACCGGCCGCGTGCTGGCAGGCCGTCGCTACAACGAGGGCATGCACCAGGCCATTGAGGCCAAGGAAAACGTGGAGATCAAGAACGAGAACCAGACTCTGGCGACCGTTACTCTGCAGAACTACTTCCGCCTGTACGAGAAGATTTCCGGCATGACCGGTACCGCAGAGACCGAGGCTGCCGAGCTGCACTCCATTTATGGTCTCGATGTTGTGCCGATTCCGACGAACAAGCCGAACCAGCGTGTTGACCAGGCTGACCGCATCTACAAGACGCAGGAAGCAAAGTTCGCCGCAGTCGTCGATGATATTGCTGAGCACGTCGAGGCCGGCCAGCCGGTCCTGGTTGGTACCACCTCCGTTGAGCGCTCCGAGTACCTGTCCCAGCTTTTGACCAAGCGTGGCGTCAAGCACTCCGTCCTGAACGCGAAGCACCACGAGGAAGAGGGCCAGATTGTCGCCCGCGCCGGTCGCCCTGGCACCGTAACCGTTGCTACCAACATGGCAGGCCGTGGTACCGATATCGTGCTGGGTGGCAACCCCGAGGTCATCCTGGACGAGAAACTGCGTGAGCGCGGCCTCGATCCTTTCGAGGATGAAGAGCGTTACCAGGAGGCATGGGACGCTGAGATTGACGAGGAGCGTGAGCGTTCCAAGCGCCTAGGTGACGAGGTCCGTGAAGCAGGAGGCCTTTATGTTCTAGGCACCGAACGCCACGAATCCCGCCGTATCGACAACCAGCTGCGTGGCCGTTCCGGCCGTCAGGGCGATCCAGGTGAGACCCGCTTCTACCTTTCGATGCGTGATGAGCTGATGGTTCGCTTCGTGGGTCAGTCCATGGAGAACATGATGAACCGCCTGAACGTGCCTGACGACGTCCCGATCGAGGCAAAGATGGTGTCCAACTCCATCAAGGGCGCCCAGGCACAGGTGGAGAATCAGAACTTCGAAATGCGTAAGAACGTTTTGAAGTATGACGAAGTGCTCAACGAGCAGCGCAAGGTTGTCTACGCGACCCGCCACGACATCTTGGATTCTGGTGACATCAAGGACAACATCCGCGACATGATCGATGACACCGTGTCGGCTTATGTTGCCGGCGCTACTGCCACCGGCTATGTCGAGGACTGGGATTTGGACGAGCTGTGGAATGCTCTGGAGTCTCTCTATGGCCCGACTATGAGCCACGAGTCCTTGGTGGAGGGCACCGAGTACGGTTCTGCCGGCGAGCTAAGTGCAGAGCAGCTGCGCGATGCATTGCTAAGCGATGCTAACCACGAGTACGACGAACTCGAAGAGTCCGTTAGCGCTATCGGCGGCGAGTCCCAGATGCGCAACACCGAACGCATGGTCATCCTGCCTATCATCGACCAGAAGTGGCGTGAACACCTCTACGAGATGGACTACCTGAAGGAAGGCATCGGCTTGCGTGCGATGGCACAGCGCGATCCGCTGGTGGAGTACCAGAAGGAAGGCGGCGAGATGTTCAACGCCATGAACGAGGGCGTCAAGGAAGAGACCGTCCGCCAGCTGTTCATGCTCCGCAAGCAGTTCAAGGCGCAGCAGGAAGCGCAGGCAGCTTCCCCTGAAACCACCGAGGCTTAGCGGATATAAGCTCATTTGAAGCGTCTGGCCAAGAAATTGGTCAGGCGCTTTAAGTTTTATGCCAGCTTCCTATACTCTAGAAAGAAGCCAACAATAGATTTTCTTTTTCTAAGAAGGGTAACTCCGTGCGCAGTCGTTCACTCAGCCTGGGATTTTCGGCATTTTTGTCTGCCACGCTCCTGAGCGGAACCGCGCAAGCCTACGGCGAGGTTGAACAGGAATCGCGTTCCTGCCATGAGGCTGTTGTCGCTGCAGGCATGGAAGATTACTTTTCTGCTGCCGAAACCAAGAACCTCACGGTCGCAGAATGCGTAGAACGCATTGCAGATGGAAAACCCAGTAAGACCCCCGAAGAGCGCCCTGCCTTCGGCCAGATTGGCATGCTCTTTGGCGGCATCGCCTCTGTGATTGGCCTCGGCGTCGGCGCATGGACCTCGGTGGATTGGACCGACATCCTGCTGCGCCTGGGTTCGCTTTAATATTTGGCCCTAAGTACTTGGTGCGAGCCCTGCCCCTTGAGCCTAGATATTCAGGTTGTGGCCAAGGGAGAGCAAGCGGAACTCTTCTAGCCGATTGTGCTTGAAGGACCCGGTAAAACCATGGCGTTTGCCGCCAATATCGGCCGAGCCAAAGAACTCACCGTTAGCGCGGGCGTGCAGGCTTCGCAGCTGTGCGCGCAGCGGCCTATCGTGGGGCCGATGATTAAGCGCCCAAGCGCGCAAATGCACTTTGATATCGCGGTTGTACTTGTTGCCCGCTAGATGATGCAGTGGGCGCAGCCCGCCCGTAACCTCCAGTGCGAAGACGACAAGGTCGAGGATTTCCTTGCGGGCGGAAAGGTCTTCTTCCGTGGGCTTTCTCTCATAGCGCACTCGATCGGGCGCGGTATAGAGCTTGAGGTGGCTAAAACCAGGGATAGGTGAATACAACTTAAGTGAGCCTTCCTGCAGGTCATACAGGAGGCGAACGCACCCACCATTGTGCCACGTGGCGTCGGAAAGCGCTGGCTCCTGTGAGAATGCTGAAAGGGGTGGGCGCGATATTTTTTATTTTTAGATATACTTTCGTCCGTCAAAAGCACACCCGCTCTTTTAGTATTAAGGAAGTTTAAATGCGCGGTCTTATCGTAGATTTCGTTGGTGTCTTGGACGGCACCGAGGAAGACGTCAAGCGCTGGCGTTCCCTGTTTGCTGCAGCCAAGGCTAACGGCGTAGCGACCGCCATCCTGTCTAATGATCCAGGTGGCCCAGGCGCAGAGCATATCCGCGAGTGGGAATACCGCGGCATCGTGGATGCGGTCATTCTTTCCGGCGAAATTGGGGCAGAAAAGCCTGAGCTGGCTGCCTTCCAGGCTGCGGCGGATGCCATCGAGCTGCCGATCAATGACTGCGTCATGGTCGATGACTCCATTCTCAACGTGCGTGCTGCCGTTGATTTCGGAATGCTCGGCATGCTGTATACCGTCTTCGACCGCACCAGCGTCGAGGTCCAGGCTGTATTCGACATCGAGGGTGAGTTCTAAGTGGCTAAGGCGCGCGTTTATCTGCCGGCGACCTTCGCTATGCTCAGCGAGCTTAAGGAGACCGGCCAGTTGGCCGCACGCTCCGGCTGGGGCTTTACCGTGACCCCTGCGCTGCGCGAGTTCTACACCGAGGGGGATGAAGAAGAGATTGCCTACTCCGCATTCTTGGAGGCTTCGATGGCATCCCTTCGCCTGCTCGCCATTGGCGACGAGGAGAATTTCCCGCATCGTCGCGTAGTTATTTCGGTGGACGTTGACGAGTCTGTGTTAACTCCCCAGCCTGACATGGGTGATCCGGTAGTCAAGCTGAATCCTGCAGTCATTACGGAGGAAAACCTGCAGGCTATCCACGTGGACGTGGAAGAGTCTGAGGAAGCTACCGCGAAGGCCATCGAGGTCATCGATAACGCCGATCTTGGTGACGAAGACGCGGAGCTGGCCGTAGGAGACGCCCTGGATAACTTTATGGCGTTCTACGACCCATCTGAGCTGCCCTTCTTGGTGGAGCTGCTCTAATTTTCCCAATCGACGTTGGTGCGCAGCGCTTCGAGCAGCTTGCGCACCGCGTCACGACGGCGGGCGGAGGCTGAGCCTTCGGGGATTTTCAGATCCAGCCCGCATTCTGGATCGGCTGGGGGACCGACGTGCGTGCAGCCGCGTGGGCAATATTCTGTTGCCGCGGCTAGATCTTCAAAGACACCGAGGACTGTATCGGCGTCGACATGCGCTAGGCCAAAGGAACGGATGCCTGGGGTATCGATAATCCAGCCGCCGTCTGCACAAAGCTCTTCTGGCAGCGGAAGAGCGACGGATTGCGTGGAGGTATGGCGTCCCTTGCCCACGGCGGAGACCTCACCGGTCTCGCGCTTAGCGTCGGGAACCAAGCGATTAACGAGCGTGGATTTACCTACGCCGGAGTGCCCGATAAGGGCCGTGACGTGGCCATTTATCACATCACGCACTTGGTCCAAGGAGTCATCGACGCCCGCCTCGACGACGGTGACGTCAAGATCTGCGAATTCGGCAGCAAAAGGTGTCGGGTCAGTGAGATCGGTCTTGGTCAGACAGAGCACTGGGTGCACGTTGCCGACGAAGGCGGCGATGAGTGCGCGCTCTACAAAGCCAGAGCGTGGGGGAGGATCCGCTACTGCGGTGACGATGAGCATGCGGTCGGCGTTGGCGACGACGATGCGCTCATAAGGATCCGTATCGTCGGCAGTGCGGCGCAAAACAGAAGTGCGCTCCGCAAGCTTGACGATGCGTGCGAGGGTGTCCTTGCGCCCGCTGGTATCACCGACGACGCCGACTCGGTCACCGACCTCGACCGGGGTGCGGCCCATCTCGCGTGCACGCATGGCGACGACCTGCGGTCCCTCGTCGAGCGCTACGCCCCAGCGGCCGCGGTCTTTGGTCACCACCATGCCGAATTTGGCGTCCTTGTGCTTGGGGCGGTCCTTTGTACGCGGACGCGAGCCCTTACCGGGGCGGATACGTACGTCGGATTCGTCGTATGAGCGTGCACTTCTAGCCACGGGCGGCCTCCAGCATTTCTTCCCACATTCCCGCAAAGCCAGGAAGTGTTTTCGCAGTGGTGTTGATGTCTTCTACTTCCACGCCTTTAACGCGCAGCCCGATGATGGCGCCGGCGGTTGCCATGCGGTGGTCCGCGTAGGAATTCCACTTCCCGCCGTGGAGCTGCGCCGGTTCGATATAGAGGCCGTCGGAAAGCTCCGTGACCTTGCCACCTAGGGCGTTGATTTCGGTTGCGAGCGCTGTCAGACGGTCTGTTTCGTGGCCGCGCAGGTGAGCGATGCCGTTAAGACGCGAGGGCGAGGAAGCAAGCGCACACAGGGCAGCGACGGTAGGCGTGAGCTCGCCGATATCGCCCATGTGCTTTTCGATGCCATGCAGATTGCCGTCCGCGGCACCGATGACGGTGACGGAATCTTCTGTTTGTTCCACGTGGGCGCCCATGGCTTGCAGGATCTCGCACATCTCAGCGCCCGGCTGGGTCGTGTGCTGTGGCCACTGCGGGATGGTTACGCGACCGCCAGCAACCGCCGCTGCGGCCATGAACGGAGTGGCGTTGGAGAGATCGGGCTCGATGTTCCATTCCCCGCCGGCGATGGGGCCGGGGCTAACGCGCCAGGTATTGTTACTTTCTTCGACTTCGACGCCGGCTTGGCGCAGCATCGCACAGGTCATCTCGATATGCGGCAGGGAAGGAAGCGGGCCGCCTTCGTGGGTGACGGTGATGCCTTCCCTAAAGCGCGCGCCCGAAAGCAAGAGTCCGGAGACGAACTGGGAGGAACCGGAGGCGTCGATAGCCACTGCGCCGCCTACTGGAACTGACGTGGACGAGATGGCAAAGGGCAGGCCCTCGCCCTCGACCTCAACGCCAAGGCTGCGCAGTGCGGAAAGCATCGTGCCCATTGGTCGCTTGCGTGCTTGCGGGTCACCGTCGATGCGGACAGGGCCATTGGCTAGTGCTGCGACGGGTGGGATAAAGCGCATGACCGTTCCCGCGAGACCGCACTCGATGGTAGCGCCGTGTAGCGGGCCCGGCTTGACGTGGACGTCATTGCCTTCGTGGCGAAAGGCAACGCCCATGGACTCAAGCGCTGCCTCCATTAGACGCGTATCGCGTGACTGCAACGGATTGCGCAGGATAGATGGAGAGTCAGCCAACGCTGCCAGAATATAGGCGCGGTTAGTGATCGACTTCGACCCTGGAATGGGTTGTTCCCAATCCAGTGGGCCGGTGGCACGCGGGGCTGACCAATACAAAGACATGTAGTCCATAATATAAGTTCATGTGCGGAAGATTTGTTTTGTTCAGCGAGTCTTTACTCGCCGCGGTTGGCGACTGGCCAGGTATTGAGGAGGTCCACGCCCCACAAGGGCTGCCGCCGGCGCGTTATAACATCGCCCTGACACAGCCGATTGCCGTGGTGCGTGTACAGGAATCCGTAGCACGTGTGGAGCCAGCACGCTGGGGTCTTATCCCACATTGGAAGAAGGACCTAAACGGTCCGCCGCTTTTTAACGCGCGTGCCGAAACCGTGGCGACTAAGCCTTCGTTCCGCGAGGCTTTCGCACGCAATCGCTGCATCATTCCGTTGGATGGCTACTACGAATGGAAAGCTGACGTTTCAAGCCCAGGCGGTGGAACCAAGGCCAAGGGCAAGGGCAAGAAGACGCCCTATTACGTCACCGGCCCAGAGGGCATGCTCTTTGCTGCCGGGCTGTGGTCCTCGGGCCAAGACAGGCTTTCAGCCACGATGATTACCACCGAAGCCACCGAAGAAATGGCGTGGCTGCACGGCCGCCTGCCTAAGTTCCTGCGGCAGGAGGAAATCGGGCCATGGCTGGCAGGCGAGCCTCTGCTCGAGCCAAGCACCGTCACCGGTTTTCAGGCGCGGCCCGCAGATCCAGCCGTGGGCAACGTGCGTAACGACTATGCCGAGCTTATTGCAGAACAACCCCCGGAAGGGCTGTTCTAGAACGATGGTTGCGCCAACTACTGCGCGACCAGGTCGGTGAAAGTGATATCGAGAACCTTGGCTAAGTCCTCCGCATTCATTTCGATGTCGAGGCCACGGCGCCCGCCGGAGAAAAAGATGGTGTCGAAGAGGACAGCCGTTTCATCAATTGCGGTGGGAAGAACGTGCTTTTGGCCTAGCGGAGAGATTCCGCCTGGAATATAGCCGGAGGATTTCGAGGCATCTTGTGGATCTGCCATCGTCGCCTTCGCCGCACCGAATGCCGCGGCCGCCTTCTTTAGGCTGAGCTTGTGTGAGACTGGCAGCACGCAAACCGCTAATTCCCGCTTGGCGCCTTTGCCTGCGGTGAGATCGACCACCAGAGTTTTGAATACGCGATCAGCATCGATGCCTAGTTCCGCTGCGGCAGTGTCGCCGAAATGATCCGTACCGCCCTCGAAGATTGCCACCTTATGTGGGATCCCCGCTTCTTCCAGGATCTTTAAAGCTGGGGTAGCGGCATGCGGAGTTTTCTTGGACTTGGACATAAGCTGCATTTTAGTAGCCGCGTCATGCCAACCCATTAGGATGGGATACGTGGCTACAAAAATTACTAGCGCTAAGGACAGTCAGCGCCTCTTTGAGGAGCAAGCACTGCCCTTGCTCGACCAACTCTACGGTGGAGCCATGCGTCTTACGCGCAACCCGCAGGACGCTGAAGACTTGATTCAAGAGACCTATTTGAAGGCTTATAAGAATTTCGGCTCCTTCAAGCAAGGCACCAACCTCAAAGCTTGGCTCTACCGAATCATGACCAATACCTACATCAACTCCTATCGCAAGGCGAAGCGCCGCCCGGCGGAATCTTCAGCAGATGATCTGAGCGATTTTCAGCTCTATACAACTGCCGGCCATGATTCGACCGGCCTGGAATCGGCCGAAGTCGAAGCATTGAAGTTGATGCCGGATTCCGCGATCTCTGAGGCAATGAATGATTTGCCGGAGGATTATCGCATGGTTGTCTATTACGCCGACGTCGTAGGCCTGGCGTACAAGGAAATCGCAGAAATTATGGACACTCCACTTGGCACGGTCATGAGCCGGCTACACCGTGGAAGAAAACTCCTTCGTGGCGCGTTGAAAGACGTGGCTAGAGAAGAAGGCATCGGTCTCAACCACCCAGACATGGAGGAGAAGTAATGAGCAACGCGACAGGGAACAATTGCGGCGCATGTAATTCTCCTGAGGTCCAGGCACTGTTTTGCGAGCTTTTGGATGAGCGCACAAGCTATGCGCGTGCGCTAGAAATCCGCGAACATATTGCACAGTGCGACGAATGCCAAGCACGGCTTGAAAGCGAAGAAGTGGTTCGTGCGCTCGTTCGCAAGTGTTGTTCTGGCACCAAAGCTCCACAGTCGCTGCGTCAGCGCATCACCATCGAAATAACTCGTACCGAGGTTCGCTGGAACTAAAATCCAAAGGTAGATAATCCAAAGGTAGATTCAGCAGCTTATTTTAGATACAGCAAAAGGCTCGCCTTCCTTCAACGAAGGGAGAGCGAGCCTTTGTCGTGCTGCTTATTTACGCGCTAGGACGCTTGCCGTGATTTGCACTCTTCTTACGGCGATCCTTGCGCTTACGACCACGCTTAGACATGGGCGGCCTCCTTGCTAATAGGTGAGCGGATAAATTACTTACCCACTGACTTTAGTGGCTGGATCAGCCGGTGGG
>NZ_KV814043.1:3573-29836 GCF_001813815.1 Corynebacterium sp. HMSC076D02 | reverse complement strand
GTAACGCGTGCGCGGCCGCGGCCGCGGTTGCGGCGGCGCTTGAGAGCGCGGCGCTCTTCCTCAGACATACCGCCCCAGACTCCGGCATCCTGGCCGGACTCCAGTGCCCACTTCAGGCAAGCGGAGGAAACTGGGCAGCGGTTGCAAACTAGCTTGGCCTTTGCGATCTGGGTAAGTGCAGGGCCGGAGTTGCCTACTGGGAAGAACAGCTCTGGGTCTTCGTCGCGGCAAACAGCTTCGTGGCGCCAATCCATGATTGAAATCTCCTAACAAAATTTAGACAGCATGACAGGTCTCTGCGGTCCACAAATGCGGACTACAGCAATTAACAGGGGTGGGAGCGAACCGGTCTGCGCTCAGTGGGGCCCTGTCTCGAGTTAGGGCCAGCGTCGGCGCCGCCATGATTCACTTTGTGTTCACTTGGATGTTTTTCCAAGTTTTGGGCTGCTTAAACAGCCCGTTGTTTTTGCTACTTGAGAATCATGACATGTTTACCTCCATCCCGCTAGGGTTAAGAGGTAAATTGTGGCAAAGATCACTGACTTTCATGCAAGTGAACGGCGAAAAATGGCGCCCTTCTTCCTGCAAGAAAGCTGGCAATAATTAGTTTACCTGCCACTTTGGGTGATTTTAGGTGAGTGTGGTGACTTGGATCCCGTCAAATCTACTTCTGGACAGATGCCCCCGATGCGCATCCGCGTCGAAAGTTAAGGGCGCGTATTGGCAGTACTTGTTTCCACGCGTTATCAAATCCGCGCGCCGTAACGGCATGACAATGCGTCTCATGCTTTAAACAGGTGAGTAGACTGTGGCGCGTGACTGAGAAGAATTCGAAGAAGAACACTGCCAAAAAGTTTGAAAAAAGCGCCGCGGCGAATTCGGGCGCGCCGCGCTCGGTGCTGATTGCTGCGGGCATTGCCATCGTGCAGTCCGTGGCTGTTATTGCCTTCGGCCTCTTCCTCATTATCCGTGAATTGAAGGGTGCTGAGAACGCTTCGATGGTCTCTGAGGCAGGCGCTTCCAACTTCGTTGGTTTCGGCACCGCTGTCTTCATCTTCATCGTGTTCGGCTTTGTGATTATCGGTGCCCTTGCCTTTGCAAAGGGTAAGCGCTGGGGCAGGGGAGCAGTGGTCCTCGTCGAGATCATCCTTGCCGCGAGCTCTTTCCAGATGTATAGCGGCGGCGCTGCGGTACTGGGTGCTATTACTCTTGCCAGCGCTCTTGCCGCGCTGTACTTTGTGATGGTCGTGCCGGACTCCGCGAAGTGGGCCGAGGCCAACTTTCGTGGCTAGCTAGGGCCGCTGGCAGCGGCGATTGTGCGGGCAGCGCTTTAAAGCGCGCTAAGGCCCACTGCGGTGTCGCCGCGTTGTTCCACGATGGCGGTTCCAGACTGCGTGAGGAAGACGGGGCCCTCGTAGTCGCCGCGGTCGACGGGGATGTTGCGTTCGGTTTCACCGGTGCTCCAGTTGACCACTGCGATTCCCTCATCGGTTGGCATAAGCAGGCGATCTCCTACTGCCATGCCGGTTCCGATTGCGTCCTCAAAGACGTGGTCCACCTTGAGCGTAGTCGGAGTAAACAAATAGAGGCGCTGGCCATCAAACCAAGACATGTGGTGTGGAAGATCCGCTGTAGCCGGTGCGAAAGGCGTCGAAGAGTTATTAACCTCCGGGGAAGGCGCAACCGGTTGTGAGGCGGTCTTTTCGCCGGTCTCAGAGTAAGAATCGATGCGCGGGGTCTCGCCGGGCTGATAGACCGCCGCGGCCTTTTGGCCCACTGCAATTAGCCTCGAGCCTTGATTATCCATGGTGGCATCGGCGGAAATCTCCGGCTTACGCGAATCCTCCGGGGTGGCGCCCATCAGGCGCAGCGACGTAACGTTTGGATTCTCTGGGCAGGACTCAGTAACGGCGAGGTTTTCAGTGCGCGTTAGAGCCGAGGTGATGGAACACTCCTCGTGTTCCTGCATATCCGGCTCTTGCTTGGCCTTAACATCGCCGTATTCGATGGTGCGCACCATGTCTGAGCGCCAAATGTCTACGCGTTCAGTAGAGACGGTGCCTACTCGGTCATTGGAGGCAATGGCCACGACATCTTCGGAATTGATAGCGCTGCGCGTATCCGAGTACTGACCCGTCGCCGCATCAATAGCCACGGTATCGCCACAGCCCACGCCGGTGCGGTAGGTGGCAACTACCTTGCCCCAAGCAGTGCCCAGGGAACACAAGTCTAAACCCGCACGCGTGTAGTGCCATACCGGATTGCCATTCGGGTCAGAGGCAGTAATTGTTTCACCCTCGTGCGTGATGGTCAGCCCCTTCGCAGAAAGCGCGCGGTATTGGCCCGGCACGGGCGTATTGGGCAAGCGGAAGGATTCGGCAAGCTTGACCGGGGGTTCCGCGAGCACCTCGACGTCGTCAGGCATGGCATGGCTTGCCGGAACCAGCTCAGAGTCGCGGATATCGGCGCTAAAGTAGGCTCCTCCTACAGCGATCGCACACACCGCAGCGATGGCGCCAGTCAACTTCCAGTCAGTCGCGCTCGCGCGAAGGATTGGGGTCTTGCTCATCGACGGCGGCTCCTGGAACGGCGGGTACGGGTGGAATTGCGAGGCGAGGGCTTTTCGCGCAGGCGGGTTGTGCCGATTACCTTAGTCGCGGGGCCGACGGACTCGGCGATGCCCTCTTCAAAACCGAGGGCCTCGGCAAGCTCGGGGGAGGTGCTAAACCACTGCGGCGGTTCTGCTTCGTTGAGGTCGAGTTCGTCGTTGATAAGGCGCCATTTACCCAGCTCGTCGTAGCCCACCAAGGTGATTGCGGTGCCGGTATGGCCTGCGCGGCCCGTGCGGCCAATGCGGTGGACAAAGGTCATTGGGTCATCTGGAACCTGATAGTTGATGACGTGGGTGACATCGTCGACATCGATACCGCGTGCGGCAACGTCGGTGGCCACGAGGATTTCCACCTTGCCCTCGCGGAATGCGTTGAGGGACTTTTCACGCGCTGCTTGGCCCAAGTCACCGTGCACTGCGCCGACTCGGAACCCGCGCTGGGCTAGTTCACCTGCAACTTCCGCTGCCGAGCGCTTGGTACGGGCGAAGATGATGGTCTTGCCGCGGCCTTCCGCCTGCAGCGCGCGGGAGACAATCGCCAACTTGTCCATGCGGTGAGCCTGGAAGGTCACCTTGCGGGTAGAAGCATGGGTTTGGTTCTCGTCGCCTGATTCGGCGCGGATATGGATAGGCCGCGACATGAAAGTACGTGCCAAGGTCAAAA
Organism: Corynebacterium sp. HMSC076D02; assembly: GCF_001813815.1. Lineage (NCBI taxonomy): Bacteria > Bacillati > Actinomycetota > Actinomycetes > Mycobacteriales > Corynebacteriaceae > Corynebacterium > Corynebacterium sp. HMSC076D02. The sequence continues at coordinate 26,561 of NZ_KV814043.1, read as the reverse complement.
TGGGGCCAGGCATGGTGGCAGAAAACAGCATGGTTTGGTGCGCATTGCCGTGGAGAGCTTCCAGAATCTTTTCAATATCTGGCAAGAATCCCAGATCAAGCATCTCGTCGGCCTCGTCGAGCACGAGGATTGCCACGTGCTCGAGGCTCAAATGGCCTTGCTGAACCAGATCCAAAAGGCGGCCCGGGGTACCTACGACAACATCGACGCCCTTGTTGAGCATCTTGATCTGCTCTTCATAAGGGCGCCCGCCGTACAAAGTGGCAAGGCGTACCGGGAGATTGCGAGCAGCAGCCGAAAGATCTTCGCCGACTTGGACAGCAAGCTCGCGAGTAGGAACCACGATGAGGGCGCGAGGGGTGCCGTCTAGTTCCTTAATATCGGCGTCGTCAAACACGCGATCTAGAACTGGGATGCCGAAGCCGAGCGTCTTTCCCATGCCAGTGCGGGCTTGGCCGATGAGGTCTTGTCCGCCGAGCGCGATCGGAAGAGTCAGTTCCTGAATGGCGAACGTGCGCTCAATTCCGCGGCTGGCCAGGGCATCTACGATCTCTGCTGCGACGCCGAGGGACGCAAAGGTAGGTGATTGCGAGGGCTCAGACTGTTGAAATGACACAACTTGATAGTAGCCGGTACGGCTATAGTAGGGCCATTGAGACTTTAAATTAAACTTTTAAGGAGGAGACCTTTTCATGGATATCAAGATTGGTTTCGCAGACACCGCCCGTGAGCTCGTCATTCACGCAGAGGGCACCCAGGAAGAGCTGGTAGCCAAGGTCAATTCCGCATTGGCAGATAACGCTACCTTGGAGCTGGAAGACACCAAGGGCCGCAAGTACATCGTCCGCACCGACCGTGTGGTCTATGCAGAAATCGGCGTCGCTAAGACCCATGCCGTCGGTTTTGCAGGCGCTTAAACCCATTAGCTTTGCGTCCTAGCAGAGGAATTGCCCTCAAAAAGGGCGCAACGGGTAATCTATTTCCTCATGAAAAGCCCTGTGGATAGTTCGCAACGCGCCCCACGTCACCCGCATCGCAAGCCTGGCCAAGATCCGTGGATCGTCAGGTTTGCACAGGCTTATGGTTGGTGGCGCGTTGTTGCGATCCCAGTGATGGTGGTGCTGACCGTGTGGGTGCTTGTCGACGTCGCACGTCCCGCGCAAGAAGAAGAGGCCACCGTAGCTTCCCGCAGAGACGCGGCGGCTACCTCCGAAGAAGACCGAGTAGGCCCCGATCCCGCCAAGGCCAGCCGCATTGCTGTGGCGAAGGACGGGCTACCCGCCGGCGGTGATTTCTCGGAAAAGGGCGACGATACTTACCGCGATGCGGGTACTGCCGGCGCGCATGCGGGTAAGGGCGGCAAGAAGAAGGTTCGTTACTCGGTAGAGATTGAAAACGGCGTCGACACGACCCCGTACGGAGGCGACTCCGCCTTTGCTGCCATGGTCGATGCAACGCTGGGGGATCCACGCGGTTGGACGGCTACCGGTGACTTCGAATTCGCCCACGTAAAGGCCGATGAAAATCCAGATACGCGTATTCGCTTGACCTCCCTGGAAACCACCGCTGAGCTCTGCGGCGCGCAGCTGGAAACGGAGACTTCCTGCCACACCGGAATCACTGGTGAGTCCACGGTCAATCTCAACGAGTCCCGCTGGGTGCGCGGGGCGCTGCCATTCGAAGGTGACTTGGGCAATTACCGCCAGTACCTCATCAACCACGAGTTTGGCCATGCCATTGGCTATGCCTCCCACCAGGCGTGTGGCGGCGAGGGGAAGCTTGCGCCGGTCATGATGCAGCAGACGCTTAGCTTGAACAACGCTGAGCTCTATGAAAAAGATTCCAAAGAAGTCTATCCCAACGAGGATGTAACCTGCGAGCCGAATCCATGGCCGTATCCAAACCCGCGGGTTAAAGATCCGCATAAGCCGGAATAGGAGAACTATATGTTGCTTCCTCCAGAGCATGTGCTGAATGCCTTTCACTCTGGCGCCAATCTCCGCCAAGTCCAAAGTGAGGTTCTGGGACCGGAGTGGGATCACGGCATCAAGGTAGGTGACGTTGTCTTCGCCCGCGCCAACGAGCTTTCCGGATGGTCCGCCAAGGTCCGTGAGAAGCTCGCCGTAGAAGGCGCGCGCGTGGTGCGGCCGGTCCTTAGCACGGATGCCCGTTTTACAGCTGCGGGCTGGAAGGCCAATCAGTATGTTCCAGGGCAGCTGCGTGGGCGCATCGATGAAACCGCACAGATGGCCTTGCGCTTGGACGCGGCGCTTTCTACATTTCCTATGCCGAATGTTGGCCAGCGTGACGACGTTTTCGCTCGCGCCGAGCGCGCCGCTTGGGCGGAGACAGGGGAGGCCTATTCGGCGGAGCTAACTGATAGCCTCCCCGTGGGCATCGCGCACGTGGACGTGCTGGGCACGACCGTTTACTCTGGGGCGAATCCGCCGGCGCTTGTCGACGTCGTGCCTTCCGCAGCCCCACGCCCACTGGGCTGGAGCGCGGCACTCGTTATTGTCGACGGCCTAGTAGCCGAGTCTGTGGATGATGGCATTTGTTCGCGCTTTGGACACGTGCCAGGTATGCCGCAGTTGTTGTTGCGCGCCTCAGCTTATCGCCGCTACGTCAATAACTTGCATCCCGCTTCGAAGTCAACCACGCGTTCGAATATTGAAAGGGTCGAAGCTCTGCTGGTGTCCAGGGCATCTGAAATACTAAACGGGTGAGTTACGATCCCCGTTCTACTGCCCGTGTAGGCGTCGTTCTGCCGCCTTCCCCTCAAGTGCGCCTCGTGCCGCGCCATGCCAATTACAGCACGCGCACTTGGGATTTTCCACTGCCGCAAAAAGGTACCTGGCGCGTTCTAGGCTCGGCTGGTGCAGGCGTTTCCAGCCTGCTGATTGACGTGGTTTTGGAAAAGCTGCGCAGCGGCGCCGATCCTTCGGGCATTCTGGTTGTTTCCACCTCCAAGGAATCTGGCGCCATCCTGCGCCGTGAACTGGCAGAACACCTTGAGGATTACGCGGCGCAGGCCTCCATGGTGCGCTCCGTGCACTCGCTGGCCTTTGCGCTGTTGCGTAATGCAGCGGACGAAGAGATCCGCCTTATCACCGGCGCGGAGCAAGACGCCGTCATCCGTGAACTACTCGAGGGCCAAGCCGAAGAACATCGCGGCAGCTGGCCGGCGGAGGGATGGCCGGCACTGACCTTCGTGGGTTTCGCGCGCCAATTGCGCGACCTTCTGTTGCGCGCTATCGAGCGCGGCCAAGGTCCTGATGAGCTCATGGAGTTGGGTAAGAAGTATGACCGGCCGATGTGGACTGCGGCGGGTGAATTCCTGCTGGAATATGAGCGCACCCAACAGCTAGCCGGCCTGCACTCTTATTCGGCGGCGGAGTTAGTCAACGAGGTACTGCTGCGCTCTAGCGCTACCGAAAACCACCCGTGGCACACCATCATCGTCGACGATGCCCAGCTGCTTGATCCAACCTCCGGATTGCTTGTGGAAAAGCTCTCGCGTGGGGCGGAACTGACCGTAATAGCAGGTGACCCTGACCAAGCGGTCTTTGCTTTCCGCGGTGCCAATTCGGAGTTCTTGACTTCTTTTCCCGCAGAGCATGAGCTGGTGCTGGATGAACCGCAGCGTCGTCCAGCGCCTGCCTGCATCAGCATCGTGGACTCGCGCTCGACCTTGCGTGATGTGGTGGCCGATGCGGTGCGCCGCCGGCACTTGGAAGACGGCGTCGACTGGCGCGATATCGCCGTCATCGTCCGCTCTAGCGGAGATATCGGCCAGATTCGCCGCACGCTGCTAGCCGCAGGTGTGCCGGTTCATATCAACCCCACGGACGTAATCTTGGCCGAGCAAAGGCTGGTCAAGTCGGTACTTTTGGCATTACGGGCGCTCGAACATGAACTCAGCAATGCGGAACTCGAAGACCTAGTTACCGGGCCTGTGGGCGGAGCGGATCCTGTAACCTTGCGCCGCCTGATTCGTGGCCTGCGGCGGTGGGCGCCACAAGCGCGCGGCATTGATTCGCTGCGTGGGCTTTTGGAAGGGCAGTTGCCGGATTTCGCGGGGGTTTTGACCGAGCGCGAAGAAACCATCTTGGAGCGCATCCGCGCGATTGTGCAGGCAGGCCGCGCTGCCATTGATGCGCAAGCCTCTATCGAGGAAATCCTGTGGGAGGTCTGGAATGCCACTGGGCTCGATGCTCGTTTGCAGGCGGCTGCGTTGCGCGGTGGTGCAACCGGCTCGCAGGCAGACCGCGACCTGGATGCCATGATGGCGCTTTTTGATGCTGCAGGTGACTACTCTGAGCGCCGTCCCGGAGCTTCGCTCGATTCCTTCCTGCGGCACATCGAAGAACAAGAATTGCCCACCGGCGTGCGTGACCGCCGCAGCGCCATCCCGCAGGCGGTAGAGGTGATTACTGCGCACGGTGCGGTGGGCCGGGAATGGGACACCGTGGTCATCGCTGGCGCTCAGGAAGGTGCTTGGCCTTCCCTCGGTGAGACGGGATCGATCTTTGAGCAGGAAGCGCTAATTGATCTGCTGGATCGGTCGATTACCCCGGGCACGCCGGTAAGCCATGTGGCAAGCCGCTTGAGGGAGGAACGCCGCTTGTTCCACGTGGCCACGACCCGCCATCGTGCGCGTTTGTTGCTCGCCGCGGTCGATGCGCCCGATGCTGACGTGCCCGAAGAGCCGTCGCGCTTTATTAGTGAGTTTGCGCGGCAGGGCAGTGTGGACGTGCCCGGTGCAGTCGAACGCCGGGAAGCAAATAAGCGCCTGCGCGCGGTGCGTTTGCCGCAAGAGTTGGGCCTGCAAGTGGCCGAACCCGAACCGGTATCAGCGCGCGGTGAGCGGGAAATTGACCCGCTCGAGGTAGCGGTGCTTTCGGTGCCTTCTTTCGTAGCCCAATTGCGTCGTGTGGTCATGGATCCTGAAAGCGGGGAGGCCGAGCGCAGTCAGGCGGCACGTCAGCTCGCACGGCTTGCCAAGGCCGGAGTGCCCGGAGCCCATCCTGAGCAATGGTGGGCTGCACGCTCGGTGGCGGTAGCGGAAGAAACGGAAGACTCTGGCACGCCCACTGGCCGTGTCTCGCCATCCCGCGTGGAGGCGCTGTTGCGTTGTCCGCTCAATGCAGTACTTGGAAACTTGAGCGAGGAAGAAGAGACGCCGCTGGCGTTGCTGCGCGGCACCATGGCGCATGCATATCTTGAGGCGCTGGGCCGCGGCGTGGATCCAGAACTTGGCAAAAAGATGGTCAAGGATGCTTTTGGCCTCATCCTTAATGCGCCCAGCTGGAAGCGAGACTCCGAGCTCGCGGACTTTGACCGCCTGCTTGAGCGCACGCATCAGTGGGCCCTGGACACTGCTTCTACCTTTGAGCTGGTTGGCGTGGAGGTTCCGGTCTCCGTGGAGGTCATGCCGGGAATTAAGGTGGCAGGTTATTTGGACCGCCTGGTTAAAGCAGGCGAAGACTACATGGTGGTTGACCTCAAGACGGGCAGCAGCGCGCCGTCTCGTGAGGAAGCCAAAGACAATGCGCAGCTAAAGACCTATCAGCTGGCCTTGGCACATGGTCAGCTGTGCGACGCTAACGAAGACAAGGCACACGGTCCTGTAATCCGCACGGGTGAGGGTATGGCTCGCGGTGGCGGCGTGCTGGTTTATCCAGGCACTGATCAAAAGTCCATCCCCAGCCGTGACCAAGCTGCTGTGCCGGCGGAAGAACTAGAAGAATTCGCTGGGAAGCTGCCCGCGCTGGTAGCTGAACTTTCCAGTCAGCACTTGACCGCCCGGGAAAATGAGTCCTGTGGGCGCTGCGCAATCCGGTTCATTTGTCCCATCCAAGCAGAAGGAAAGCAGGTCTCTGATGAGCTCGCAGACTAAACTTTTAAGCCCCCAGCAACTTGCTGCTGCTCTGGATAAGCCTTTCCCGCCGACGGATGAACAGAGCAAGGTCATCGAGGGCCCGCTCGGTCCGAAGCTGGTCGTCGCCGGCGCGGGCGCTGGCAAGACGGAAACCATGGCCTCGCGTGTGGTCTACCTTGTGGCCAATGGCATGGTGCGCCCAGAAAACGTCTTGGGTCTAACCTTTACCCGCAAGGCAGCTCAGCAGCTTGAGCAGCGCATCCGCAAGCAATTGATGAAGCTGCGAGATTCCCGCATCGTCGCGCCGGATTCTGCAGCGGCGGAAGCGCTGGAAAACATTGCGCCGAAGGTCGCCACGTATGACTCTTACGCGGGTGATTTGGTACGGGAATATGGTCTGCTCATGCCGGTTGAGCCAAGCGCGCGGATTATTACAGACGCAGAACGCTTCGCCATCGCGCACGATGTCGTGCTCAATTACGGCGGCAAGTTATCTGCGTCCCAGTCGGTGGCCACGGTTACTGAGACCCTGCTCAAGCTTGCACAATCCATCGATAACGCGTTGATGGATCCGGCCGATATCCGGGAGCATGCCCGGATCTTCACTGCCACCGCTTATGACCTAGAGAAGACCCGTAAAAACGGCCCGGAATTCAACAAGGATGTGCAACGGTACCTAGACCGCCAGCAGCTGCGTGTGGAGTATCTTCCACTCGTTGAGGCCCTGAAGGAAGAACAAGCGGCCCGTGGCGTCATCACCTTTGGCGAGCAAATGGCAATCGCCGCCAAGCTGGCCCAGAGCCATCCCGCAGTAGGCGAGCAGCAAAGCCAGCGTTTCAACGTGGTGATGCTCGATGAGTACCAGGACACCTCCCATGCACAGCGCGTGCTTCTTCGTTCCCTGTTCGGCGGCGTGCGCCCAGGCGTATCCGTAACGGCCGTGGGCGATCCAATGCAATCTATCTACGGTTGGCGTGGCGCCACGGCAGAAAATCTTGCGGCCTTCGTAGAGGATTTCCCCCAGGAAGATGGCTCACCTGCACCGAAGGACCAGCTGACCACATCCTGGCGCAACCCACAGCGGGCTTTGGAACTGGCAAACGACGTCGCGGCCAAGCTCTTTTCCGAGTCCGCTGGCCCACGGCCTGTTGATGAGCTGCAGCCGCGCGATGGCGCGCCGGAAGGCGATATCGAGCTGGGGTATTTTGCCTCTGAGCGCGAGGAGCATGAACACATCGCCCAGCATCTCAAGAGCCTTTATGAGCGATACGAGGACCCAAACGATTTCAGCGCGGCGGTGCTTGTACGAACGAATAAGCAATCACCCCTTATCGCACAAGCCTTAGATGACGCAGGCGTGCCGAATGAAATCGTCGGCCTAGGCGGCTTGCTCTGGCAGCCGGAGATTCAAGATCTCATTGCCGTTGCCACCATCCTCGTCCGCCCGCAGGACACCAACGCCGCACTGCGCGTGCTCACCGGGCCCATGTGCGGGCTGGGCGTAAAGGATCTGCAGCAGCTGTTGGCACGTCAACGCAACCTTGCTGGCGGCGATGCAGCGGCATCAGGACGGTTGCGTTGGGAGGGCGGCGACCCAGTCGAGCATCTCGCCGCCCAACTAGCGGAGCTGACTGAAGAAGGCACTGGACAAATCTTGGGCCTGGCCGATGCTTTGGCAGACCTTGGCGAGCGCGAACGCTATAGCGCGCCGGGGCTGGTGCGCATGGAGGAGCTTTCTTCGAAACTGCGCCACCTGCGTACCTACTCGCTGTCTAAGTCTTTATCGGATCTCTTCGCCGACATCGAAGCACTCTTTAATATCCGCACCGAGGTCCTAGCCAGCGGCACGTTGGGCGGCACCACGCACCTGGACGCTTTTGCCGACGTCGTCGCCGATTTCCACGGCGATTCCCTTTCCGCATTGCTGGACTATCTCTCGATGGCACGCGAACGCGAAGACGGCCTTACTCCCGGCGAAGTTCCCGCTGTAGCCGGGCGCGTGCAAATCATGACCGTGCACAAATCCAAAGGCCTGGAGTGGAAGCACGTCTGTGTGCTCCACGCTGACTCCACGAGCTACAAGGGCCAAGCCGAAACCTTCCTCACCTTCGTGGAGAAGGTCCCCGGTGACGAAGACGTCATCGAGCTGGACCCTGATGCTACAAAGCGTTCGGAATTCGGCAAGGCATGCGAGGCCTATAAGGAAAGCGTGCGCCAGAACCAGCGCGAGGAAAGCGCGCGCCTGTTCTACGTTGCGATGACCCGCACCGAGTCCACGCTGACGATTACGGGTTCTGGAACCAACAAGGTCCAAAATAAGTCGAAGAAGGGGCCCTACGAATACCTAGAACTGCTGCGCGCAAAGCATCCTGACTTGGTCCAGCATTGGGACGTACCCGCTAGCCCCGAGGAGGCTGCCGCGCACGAGGTAACGCTCGAGGGCACTTTCCCAGCGCTGGAAGCTAGCTCGCATGCTGTGAAGGCAGCGGAGACTGTGCTGGAGGCCATGGAAAAACTTCCGGAGTTGCGCGCAGGAGAAACCTTTGAGCTTTGGGAACAAGAAGCCGGTGCTTTGATCGAGGAATACGCGGCATTGCAAGCACCTGTCGTGGACGTAGAGCTTCCCACCGAGCTGACAGCTTCCGACATGGTCTCGCTCAGTTCAGACCCCATTCAGTTCGCGCGGCGCCAACGACGTCCCATTCCTTTTAAGCCGAATGCATACGCCAAACGCGGTACCGCTTTCCACGCTTGGCTGGAAGATAGGTTTGGTTCGCCGGCTCTGTTGTCGGAGGATGAACTGCCCGGCTCCGATGAACAGCCTGAGCAGGACTTGGAAGCATTGAAGGAGGCGTTCCTTTCCTCCGAATGGGCGCAGCGCACCCCGGAATACGTTGAGGCGCCTTTTGAAATCACCATCGGTGATTCGGTAGTACGCGGACGCATGGACGCAGTCTTCCGCGAAGCAGACGGCACCTGGTTTATCGTGGACTGGAAAACTGGCCGCCCGCCTAAAGGCGCGGATATGCGCGCGGCAGAGATCCAGCTTGCGGTCTATGCTGAGGCATGGCGGCGCGTGCATAGCACCGAAGACGTACGCGCGGCATTCTTCTATGTCCATGACGGCTATCTCTTTGAACCGCGGGATTTGCCCACCGGAAAGCGGCTGGTGGAGCTTCTTGAATCGTCAGTTTCTGCCTCTGCGGGTTAAGGTATTTAGCCGGTTCGTAAAACGCGGGTCCCATTATGGCTATGCTCGCGTTAACGCGTGCCGCTAAAGCCACAAAAATCAAAGTTAGAGGAAGACCAAAGTCCAGTGCCGAAACAACGTGCGCAACGCATAAGCCGTCGCTTTAAGGCGCGCTTCATGCCGCAGATTGAGCTGACGTCGCAGCCTGATCACGCGCTCATTGATGTGATCACGGTCCCGCGTGCTGACAATGACAGCCCGTGGAAGCAGCTGGGCAGCCGCGTCCTGTGGGCATTCGCGCTGCTTGTCTTCGTCACCGTCGTTGTTTACTTCGATGGTGATGGCTACAGCGAGAACCTGTCGTTTCTCGATGCTGCGTACTACGCCGCAGTCTCTCTCACCACAGTGGGCTACGGCGATATCGTCCCGGTGACCCCGCAAGCCCGCTTCGTCAACCTGCTTATAGTTACGCCAGCCCGCCTGATCTTCCTTGTTTTGTTGGTCGGCGCGACGCTGTCAGTGCTGACAGATAAAGCACGTCGTACATTCGAAATCCAGAATTGGAGAAAGCAATTGCGCAACCACACTGTTGTTATTGGTTACGGCACCAAGGGCGCGGGCGCCGTCGCTGCTTTGCTGGCTGACGACGTCCCGGCCTCCCAGATCGTGGTCATCGACACCAACCGTGCCTCGCTCGCGAACGCTGAACACCACGGCCTGGTCACCATCTTCGGTTCCGGCACTAAGCAAGATGTCCTGCGCATCGCGGGCGTCGAGAATGCGGCGTCTGTTGTCGTGACTCCGTCCACGGACGATACCGCCGTTCTGTGTACTCTCTCGGTGCGCGAGCTGAACCCGAAGGCAAAGATTGTCGCTTCGGTGCGTGAGTCTGAGAACCGCCACCTGCTGCGCCAATCGGGTGCCGATTCCGTGGTTACCTCCGCGGAGACTGCCGGACGCCTGCTGGGCCTTGCCACCGTAACGCCGACGGTAGTGGAAATGATGGAGGATCTCCTCTCCCCAAACGAGGGCTTTTCCGTCTCCGAACGTGCGGTCCGCGAGTTCGAGGTGGGCTCCAACCCACGTCACCTCGCAGACATCGTGCTGGCAGTGCTGCGTAACAACGAACTGCACCGCGTGGATACCGCGGATGCTTACTCCCTCAAGCCCGGTGATCGCCTCCTTTACATCAAGCACGAGATGGAGCAGGCAACTGAAGAAGAGGACGAAGAAGACTAGTGTTTCTTCCTGTCACCGAGAGCAACCGAGTGCCGGTCGATGACACGGGTGCGCCGGTCTTGGTCGCGGAGCCCAGCGGCCCCATCCTCGTTGAGGTAGGGGCCGTTCAGGCGTTTTCTGTCCCCGATGAATCCGCTACGAAGCTGGGAACGCTCCGTGACGCTGCCTTCTTCGCAGAAAACCCTGACATCCTCAAGGCCATCCATTTAGTTCGCAATCGCCGGGAGACGCGTTTTGATGCGCGTACGGGTGATGAACTGTACTTCCCAGAACCGGGCGTCGTCGGGCGCTCGCTCAAAGACCCACGCCGCATGGTCTTTCCGCGGATCAATCCCGCAGTCATCGGCATTATCTACTTGGCAGGCACGGATAAGATCCTTCTGGCTCGCAACCGCGTGCGCAATAGCTTCTTTTCGCTCATCGCGGGCTACGTCGAACCGGGGGAGAACCTGGAAGAAGCCTTCGCGCGGGAAGCGTTGGAGGAGACCGGCAGGCGCGTGCACGAAGTGCGCTATTGGGGCTCACAGCCTTGGCCGCCGAGTGGCTCGTTGATGATGGGCTTTAGTGCGGTCACGGATGATGTCCAGGCTGTTTGCGATACTGATGGCGAGGTCGAAGAAATCCGCTGGGTTTCACGCGCTGAGCTGCCGGAATTAAACATTGCCCGCAAGGGCACGATTGCACACACGATGATTATGGAGTGGTACCACGGTGAATAGGCCGGATTTGTCCGTATTGGACGAGGACCAGCTTGCAGCAGCCACCGCCCCGCGTGGGCCGGTGTGCATCCTGGCGGGCGCGGGCACCGGTAAGACCCGTACGGTTACTTATCGCATCGCCAACATGGTGGACCAAGGTTTCGCTAGCCCGCAGCGCATCCTGGCGGTTACCTTCACTACCCGTGCTGCGGGCGAGATGCGTGACCGCCTCAACCACATGGGAGTCGGCGGTGTCCAGGCGCTGACTTTCCACGCGGCGGCGCGGCGTCAGCTGCGCTATTTTTGGCCGCAGGTGGCAGGTGATTTGCCGTGGGAGCTCGTCGATAACAAGTTCTCCCTCGTTGCCCGTGCGGTGCGCTCGCTGAATCTCGATAATTCGAAGGACTCCATCAGGGATTATCTCAGCGAGATCGAGTGGGCTAAGTCCTCGCTGGTTGGGCCAGATTCCTATCCGGAGGTAATCGCCACGACAGACCGCGAAGCGCCTGCTGAACCTGCCAAGGTCGCGGAGGTATTCCGCCGCTATGAGCAGCTCAAGTCCACTCCGGACCGCATGTTCTTGGACTTTGATGACCTGCTCATGCACATCGCTGGCGCCATTGAGAATGTCCCTTCCGTGGCAGAGGTCTTCCGTGAGCAGTACCGCACCTTCGTGGTGGATGAGTACCAGGACGTTACCCCGCTGCAGCAGCGGGTTCTAGATGCGTGGCTGGGGGAGCGCGATGACCTCACTGTGGTTGGCGATGCCAACCAGACGATTTACTCCTTCAATGGTGCCTCGCCGGACTATCTGCTGAACTTCTCGCGCACCTACCCCAACGCCACAATCGTGAAGCTGCAGCGTGACTACCGTTCCACCCCGCAGGTAACGGACTTGGCCAACCGCGTCATCGCGAAGGCATCTGGCCGCGCTGCCGGTACACGCTTGGAGCTGCAGGGTATGCGCGAGCCCGGCCCGGAGCCGACGTTCAAGGCTTTTGAATCCGAAGAGATCGAGGCAAAGGAAGTCGCGGGCCAAATCCTGACTCTGCTCAACAAGGGCGTTAAGGCCTCTGAGATCGCGGTGCTCTACCGCATCAACGCCCAGTCCGAGCAGTTTGAGCAGGCGCTTGCCGACGCCGGCATCGTCTACCAAGTCCGCGGTGGCGAGGGCTTCTTCCGCCGCCCGGAAATCCTGGAAGCAATCCGCGTGCTCATTGCGGCTACCCGCCGTGAAGACTTGCCGGCGGATCCCGTCGCCATCGCTCGCGCTGCTTTCGTTGAATTGGGGCTTACGCCTAGCGAGCCGCAGGGTGCCAAGGCACGTGAGCGTTGGCAGTCGCTGAATGCTCTCGTGGATCTCATCGAGCAAATTGTCCAAGACCATGAAGGCATTGATTTGAGCGGAGTGCTGGGAGAGTTGCATCGCCGTTCTGAGAATAAGCAGAACCCCACGATGGAAGGCGTCACGCTGGCGACCATCCACGCGGCCAAGGGCTTGGAGTGGGACGCCGTGTTCTTGGTGGGCCTGACGGAGAAGCTGCTACCTATCAACTACGCCATCAAGGCAGGTGACGAGCAAGTGGAAGAAGAACGCCGCCTGTTCTACGTCGGAATCACCCGCGCCCGCGAGCACCTCACTTTGTCTTGGGCTTTGGCAAAGACCACTGGTTCTCGGGCCTCCCGTGAACGCACCCGCTTCCTTGACGGCTTGGTGCCGGGAATCGAAGAAAGCGCTGGTAGCGGTAGGCGCTATCGCGAGCGCAAGTGCCGGGTATGTGCCGCACCGTTGAGCAGCCCGGCTGAAAAGGTCCTGGGACGCCACGAGTACTGCGATTACGAGGGCGACGAAGAAGTGTTCTCCGCCTTGCGCGCTTGGCGTGCGAACACCGCCCGTGATGCCAAAGTGCCGGCCTACGTCATTTTCTCCGATGCCACTCTGCAAGCAATCTCTGAGGCCCTCCCGGCTGATGAAGGCGAGCTGCTCGAAATCTCCGGCGTCGGCCCCTCCAAGCTTGAGCGCTATGGTGCGGAAGTTCTGCAGATCATCTCCACGCTGCGCAGCTGAGCAAGTACCCAGGGCAGCAAACCCAGACCTGCATTTTTAGCCAGATGCCGCAGGGAAGCGCCACGGTGCTAGCGCTTAGTGCCGCTGGGACCTTTCAAAACAGTAGGGGCACTTCGGATGCTCGAGGACTAGGCGGTATTGGTTGTGGCCGTAAGGGTCTACCTCCAGTAACTCGCCTTGGATGACGCGGCTACTTTTTGCACCAGGTGGGCTGGGGCGGCCTGCAAGCCGTCTTAAAAAGATCATGGTTTGCATGGCAACCGCTTTGATAATGACCTCGTCGGCCTTGGCATCTGCCGCATCCAATTGGGCGACGACGTTGTGCCACTGCTCATCGCCGTCGATTCGGTGCAGATGCGAGCACATGGGACACGGCCCGCGGCCGGCAGTTCGCAGGGGGCCAATTACACCACGGGCATCAAACATCGACACAGGTAGAAAGTCGCCCTTGCACTTACGCAGTGCTTCAGCCAGTTCCACCGGCTTATCAAGGAAATCCACCGCTACCACCGGAAAATGCGGGCTGACAGCCTTGATATAAGAGTAGGTATTTTCTTGTTCTAGCTGTTTACGCAGCACGAATCCATCCTGGCTGGCGGCTGTCCGTATGGCCTCGGCAAGCGGGCTTTTGCCCAGCACAACCACGCAGCTTCGTGCAGGCTCCGGCCACAAAATGTTGTAACAAATGAGATCCTCAATCAGCGAGCTCGCAGCGGTTTCCTCCATGCCGGCGCGGGTGAGTAGCCGCTGAATGCTATCGCGCGTAATGGGCTGGTGGAGGCGAGACAGGGAAGCGATAATTTCGCTTTCCACCTCGACCACCCCCACGCGAGTGGCGTCCATGCCGAACTGAATGACGCCGGGCTCGCGCTCCAGAATGCTTACCCCCGGCGCCAACATGTAGGCAGTCGTTGACTGCTCTTGCGATGCAACTGGCATGCTTTTCCCCCTAAAAGCCACGCTCGTTGCTCCCATTCCAGCACAAGTACAATGACCTGTCATGTCGAGTAATGAGAACTCAGGTGTCGCCGTGCGCGTTATCCGTTCTGCAAAGCGCAAGCGGACGGTGCAAGCACGGCTTGTCGACGGCGTCTTAGAAGTCCGGATTCCTTCCTGGATGTCGGCGAAAGAGGAGGCCAAAGCCGTGGCCGACATGCAGGCGAAGGTAGCGCGCAAGCACACCTCGACGCGGCGCTCTGATGCTGATCTGCACGAGCGTGCCGTCCAGCTCAACAAAAATTTCCTCGACGGGCGAGCGAAGATCGGCTCAATTCGTTGGGTGGGCAATCAAAACACACGGTGGGGCAGCTGCACTACCTCTACCGGCGACATTCGCATCACCGATCGCCTCAAGGACGTACCAGAGTATGTCCTTGATTCTGTCGTCATCCATGAGCTGACTCATACCTTCATCCCCGGGCACGGGCCGGAATTTTGGCAGTGGGCTGACCGCGCGCCGAAAGCGGAGCGGGCCAAGGGATACTTAGAGGCCTACCAGCGCTTTGGCTGATAGGCCTCTAATGGCAACGGGGTAGATAGGCAGTGGCCCTAGGCGCTATTCCTTGTCTTCATCGGAGCTATTGGAATCGCCGTTTTCATCCTGCTCGCGCAGCATTTCTTCAAGCTTTGCGAATTCTTCCTCGAAACCGGAATCGGTGGCATCGTCGAGCAAGCTGTCGATGAAGGCGGCCGGGTTATCGAGGTGCTCTGCCGTAGGAAGGAAGTCTGGGTGGTCCCAAGCCTTGTCGCGCTTGTCAACGCCCACGGCGACCGTCGCACGACGCCACAGCTCGGCAGCAGCGTCGACCTTCGGCGCAGATAACTCGATGCCGACGACCTTGGAAATGGCCTTTTCTGCGGATCCGCCGGTGGCACGGCGATGCGCCCACGCCTCGTTCATGGTGGAGGTGGACGGGATGCGATCTCCCAGTGCATCGTTTACTACCTGATCAACCCAGCCCTCAACGAGCGCGAGCAAGGTTTCCAGGCGGGAGACAGCACCGGCATTGCGGGAGGTGATGCGCGGGGTCAGATCCATGCCCTGCAGCTTGCTCATCGCATCCTGGATGGCTTGTGGGTCACCGGATTCGAGGTTGAGCTCGCGGGTTGCTTCCTCGATGTGGGAAGTGTCGATGACAAGGCCAATTGCGTACTCCTCGACGGAGGAAACCAAGCGCTCAACCAGCCACGGAACGTGCTTGAACAGGCGCTGGCGGGCGGCCTCGCGGGCGCCAATATAGACCAGAATTTCCTGGCCCGGCACATTGAGATCGCGCGCGATCTTTTGGATGTTGTGTGGCAAAAGCGCGGTGCTACCGGCAGGGGAGACCGGAATACCAAAGTCGGAGCCGGTAAGTGCCTGGGTGGCAAGGTCACCAAGTGCGCGGCCCAACTGCATGCCAAAGTTCATACCGGACATCTGATTCATCATGTTTGCCATCGGACCCATCATCTCGCGGGCTTCTTCCGGCATTGACTCCAGCTGCGCATTGTTCATGTGCTCGGCAACTGGGGTAACCAAGCGCTTCCACATTGGCATCGTTGCTTCGAGCCACTCGCTGGAGTTCCACGCTTTGACGCTGCCGGAAGCGGTGGGCAATTCGGTGGCGTCGTCAAGCCAAAGCTCCGCTAGGCGTACGGCTTCTGCTACCGCATTGCTATCGGCACTGCTGATTTCCTTGTCGTTGGAAATCTGCTGGTGCGCGATGCGCTGGGCCATCTCATAGTTGACCGGGCCGGAGCCATCAGGAGAGTTCATTGAGGAGCCCATGCCAGAAAGCATCTGGCCGAACTGATTAAGAAGGTCTCCTAGACCACCGCCCGCGGCGCTGCCGCCGAAGCCGAAGGCGCCAAACGGGTTCTGGTCGCGGCGCGAGTTATCGTCGTCACCGTCATCATTGTTGGGAAAAGAAAAACCGAATCCGTTGCTCATGCGCTCCAATGTACCGGCTGGCGGTGGGCTGTTTCCATCGCTCGCGCAACGCTGTCAGCGAACAAGGATGAAAACGTTGTAGGCTAATTCCTCGTGAATTCACCAGAAAATCGACGCCTCCGCACGCTCGTTTGGGGCGCTATCCCGGTCATCGTGCTGGGTGGTGCCTTGAGCATCGATCGCATCCCTGGCACGGATATTGCTTTAACCGTGCCTTATGCGGCCGAGGGGCCTGGCCCAACCGTGGATACGCTCAGCGAGGTTGATGGCACTGAGGTCGTGGACGTGAAAGCGCCAAAGACCTATGAGACTTCCGGTCAGCTCAATATGACCACCGTGTCTGTGCGCACCAACATGACGCTGACGCAAGCCTTGGGGCGCTGGATCATGACTGATGACACTCTGGTACCAATCGATACCGTCATCCCGCAGGGGCAGACGGATGAAGAGGTAAACGAGTCGAACGAGCAGGCCTTCACACAGTCGGAGTCGGCTGCGACGGTCGCTGCGATGAATTATCTCGACGTGCCAGTGAAGATCGTGGTGGCGCAGGTTCTAGAGGATGCACCTGCCGCGGGGGTCGTGCGTGCAGATGACGTTATTACCTCCGTTGATGGTGAGAAGGTAACGCAGCCGGGGCAGGTGCAGGACATGGTCCGCGCGAAGAAGCCCGGCGATGAGGTTGAACTCGGCATTGAACGCGGTGGCAAGAAGCTGCAAGAAAAGGTCACGCTGGCGGCGCATCCACACGATGATTCGGTGGCGCTGATGGGCATTTCGATGACCTCGAAGCCTAAGGAAGATATCCAGGTTGATTACAACCTGCAGGACATCGGCGGGCCGTCCGCGGGCATGATGTTTACCCTCGCGGTAATCGACAAGCTTTCTGATGGCGAGCTCAACGGCGGCAAGTTCGTTGCCGGTACCGGCACCATCAGCGAAGACGGCACGGTGGGTCCCATCGGCGGAATCGTGCACAAGGTCGCCGCATCGAAAGAAGCCGGCGCCGAGCTCTTCTTAGCACCCGCAGACAACTGCGCGGAGGCCACGAGCCGCGACACCGGCGACATGGTGGTTGCCAAGGTGGAGACCCTGGACGATGCCATTAAGGCGATGGATGACTTCGCCCACGGCAAGCAGGTTCAGACCTGCAATTAGATAAGACCGAGCTCTTTAAGACGCTCTTCGGGATCGTCTTGGTCGGTTGAGATCATCTGCTGCATCACGAGACCGTCCTTGTTATCCACCACCGTCAAGATGGCGGTGTTGCCCAGCATGGACCAGCCGACGACGCGGTCGCCTTCATCCTTGACCACGCGGGAGCTGCGCAGCTCGGTGAGCACCTGCGTGGTTTGGGCGGCCTTGGACTTGTTCTTGAAGAACTGGAACTGGCCGATTTCCGAGCCGGAGCAGTTATAAGAATCTGCGACACCGTTGGGATCACAGCGGTCGAACTGCTGGAAGATCTCCACCGGAACAAGGGTTTCGAAGGTCTCGTAGGCTTCTTCTACCTGCTTGGAGAGCTTTCCGTTGCCCTTCTTTTCGCCATTGGCAGCAGTCGCAGAAGCGGAGGCGGACTCGCTTGCCGGCTCGCTCGCGCCAGATTCTGTTTCCTCGGAGGTGGTGGCCTCGGCCGAGGATTGCTCAGAAGAAGTGGTAGTAGCGGTGCTTGCCGACGTCTTCGGGGCCGGGGTTTCAGCCTTCTGGCTGGTAGCTACAGGAGCAGCCGGTGCGGGCTGGCTAGCCTCCTGGCCGTCCCCACATGCCGCGAGGGAGCAACTTGCAGCAAACAGTCCAGCTGCTACGCAGGCGGTGCGGGCGGACAAGGAATTTCGCACGAGGTACTCCTTCAAAGCTGTGAGTTCAAAAGAAAGCATTGAGACTTCAGGTGTAGAGAAATTTGGGTCTAAGACACTTAGTGCCTCAGTTTAGTCGAGTTCATCGGGATCTTGTTCGAGCCCGTAGCGCAATGCGGCGATGACACCCGGTGCCACGTCTGGGCCGCCGCGCAGCTGGATATCGTCTTGTGCAAACGGGCCGGCTGCTTCCAGTTCTTCCTCGGTTGGGCGCACCTGCAGCAGGGTCAGTTCGACGCCTTCCTCACGCAGCACACCGGAGAAAAGGCGTGCAGGACGCGGGCTAGAGTCTGCGCTCTGGCCAGCCTCAGCAGAGGTGTCGCGGAATTTAATCTCTTGGGCCAAGATGACGCCGGCGATCTCGTGTGGCCAGACCACGCGGGAGACATAATCGGCTAGCTGCTCGGAGCCGGGTTCGATGTTTTCCGGGATATTGTCCTGCACGATAAGGGTCAGCGGGGAAGCGTCTTCCTCATTGAGCTCTGCCAGCTGGTCCGCGACCAAAGAAGTCGGCACCAGAGCGAAAAGGGTAGGGGGTGCCTCCCAGCCCTCAGCGTGGACAAATTCCACTGCTTCACGCATGGCTTTGTTTAATGCTGGCTGAGAAAGCTCGGGGGAACTCATGAGACTCCTTATTCGTTAACTGTGTATTGCTTCCCTAAGCTGGAAGACTATACCGCTTATATTCGCACGATTTTGATTGGAGCTGGCGTTGGCCTCTGGTATCTCCCGACCCGCTGCCCCAATGAAGCGACCTCCCAGGGGCTTGTCCTGGACGGTCGCTATCATTGCCGCCTTACTGTTCATCGGCCCATTGTTAGTGGGCTTTTATACAGATTGGAAGTGGTTCGGCGCAATTGAATACCGTGGTGTCTTTACCACCACCTTGGTAGCGCGAATCGTGCTTTTTGTCATCTTCGCAGTGGTATCGGCAGGCGTGGTTTATGCCGCGGGCCGCGTTGCATGGCGGGGCCGCCCCGAGAGCTTAGATTTTAACGATCTGAATTCGCCGGTTTACCAGTACCGTCGTTCCATCGAAAAGACCATGGGCGTGTTCCTAAAGGTTATCCCGCTGCTAGTCGGTGTGGTGGCAGGCCTGATGGGGCAGGCTTCGTGGCGCCAGTTCATGCTCTTTTTAAACGGCCAGGATTTCGGCGTTGATGATCCGCAGTTCCACAAGGACTTGGGATTCTATGCCTTCCAGCTACCGGTGTGGAACATCATCGTTTCGGCGTTTTCGATGCTGCTTCTGGTGTGTTTCTTGCTGGCGCTGTTTAGCCATTACATTTTGGGCGGCATTCGCATCGGCAACCGTGCCTCCGGTGTGCGCGGCTCCATTTCTCGCCCGGCTCGCGTGCAGCTTGCGGTAACCGGTGGCCTATGGATGCTGCTGCAGGTAGCAGGCTACTGGTTGGATCGTTATCAGCTTCTGTACAACCAACACTCGCTGTTTACCGGCGGCTCCTACACCGACATCAATGCTTACCTGCCGGCCAAGATCATTCTGATGGTCGTCGGCGTCGTCGTAGCAGTGGCGATTTTCGCTGCGGTGGTAATCAAGGATCTGCGTATCCCTGCACTTGCAGTGGTGCTGATGCTGCTTTCCTCTGTCATCATCGGTCAGGCTTGGCCGCTTTTGATGGAGCGCTTTTCCGTCAACCCGAACCGCCAGGCAAAGGAAGCGGAATACATCGCCCGCAATATTGAATCCACCCGCTATTCCTACGGGCTCACGGATGAGCAGGTTACCTATGAGGAGAACTGGGGAGCAGAGGAAGTAGCCGATTCTAAGGTGGCTTCGGATTCCTCCACGATTTCGAACCTGCGCTTGTTGGATCCGGATATCTTGGCGCCAACCTTTACCCAAATGCAGCAGCTGAAGAACTTCTATGGTTTCCCAGAGACCTTGGCGATGGACCGTTACACCGTGGACGGTGAACTGCGCGACTTCGTGGTCGCCGCACGTGAGCTGGATCCGAATGAGCTGCAGGAAAACCAGCAGAACTGGATCAACCGCCACACGGTTTATACCCACGGAAACGGCTTCGTTGCAGCCCAAGCAAACACGGTCGACGAGGTTGCGCGCGACGCCGGCTCTGCCCGCGGCGGATTCCCAATCTTTACCGTCTCCGATCTGCAAACCCAGCAGGGCAAGCAGCATGAGGGTGAAGGCGAGACCAAGGACGCCGAGAAGTCCCTGGGAATCAAGGTGGACCAGCCGCGCACCTACTATGGTCCGGTCATTGCCGGCGCACGCGATGGGCGTGACTACGCCGTAGTGGGCGAGACCGGTGATAAGCCAGTTGAGTACGATACCGATTCCACCACTTACACCTATGACGGTAAGGGCGGCGTTGAGATCGGCAATATTGTGGACCGCACCGCGTATGCGCTGAAGTACCAGGAGATGAACCTGCTGCTGTCTGACCGCGTGGGCTCCGAATCTAAGATTCTCTATGACCGCGACCCGCGCAAGCGCGTGGAAAAGGTAGCGCCGTGGCTGACCACCGATTCTGCCACCTACCCAGCCGTCATTGACGGCCGCATCAAGTGGATTGTGGATGGTTATACCACTCTCGAGTCCCTGCCTTATTCGCAGCGCACCTCGCTGGCAGATTCTACGCAGGATACGCAGAACCCGAACGGCACCAGCCAGCGGCTTATCAACGAGCAGGTGGGTTATATCCGCAACTCTGTGAAGGCTACTGTCGACGCTTATGACGGCTCCGTGGATCTCTTTGAGTTTGATGACCAGGACCCAGTTCTGAAGGCCTGGGAGGGCGTATTCCCGGGCGTCGTCAAGCCGAAAGCGGAAATCTCTGACGAGCTGCGCGGCCACTTCCGTTACCCGGAAGACATGTTCAAGGTGCAGCGCGATCTGTTGGCGAAGTACCACGTTTCCGACCCAGGCGTGTTCTTTAATAACGATGCCTTCTGGTCTGTGCCAGAAGACCCAACCGCCGGCGAGGCACGTGGTTTGAACCAACCTCCTTACTACGTCATGGCGGCGGATCCGAAGTCCGGGAAGCCAAGCTTCCAGCTGATTACTTCTTATCGCGGTTTGAACCGTCAGTTCCTCTCCGCGCATATGGCGGTGTCCTCGGACCCAGAGAACTACGGTCAGATCACCGTTCGCGTGCTGCCGACGAATACTCAGACCCAGGGCCCGAAGCAGGCGCAGGACGCCATGATGTCTTCCGACCAGGTCGCTCGTGACCGCACGCTGTGGGAAGGCTCGAATGACCTGAACTACGGCAACCTGTTGGCACTGCCGGTAGGCGGCGGCGAGATTCTTTACATGGAGCCTATTTACTCGCAGCGTAAGGACCAGGAATCCGCGTTCCCGAAGCTGCTACGCGTTCTCGTTTCCTACAAGGGTCGCGTGGGTTATGCCCCGACTATCGGTGAGGCCCTCGACCAGGTGGGCATCGATCCTAAGTCCGCGCAGGACATCACTGAGATCGACGGCGACGGCAGTCCAGCTGACGCGAAGAAGGACTCCGGTGAGGACTCCAAGTCCAAGGATGAGGGCAAGGCTTCGGCTCCTGCCTCGGCACCGGCGGCCTTTAGTGAGGCCGATGCCATTGACGGCATCAACAAAGCACTCGACAACGTAGAGAAAGCCCGCAACGGTTCCTTCGAGGAATACGGCAAGGCTCTCGACGAGCTCGACCAGGCTGTTGAGGCCTACAAGAAGGTCGAGTCGAAGTAGGCAAGTAGAAAATACTGCCTAGATAAACGCGAATGGCCACCTGCCCAGGGGATTTGGGTGGGTGGCTATCTGTCTGTATAGTTACAGAGGTCGCCGACGAGAGCGGTTATGAAAATAATCAGTCTCGTTAAAGCGTAGATGTTCGGAAGTTCATCACATCGCGGGGTGGAGCAGCTCGGTAGCTCGCTGGGCTCATAACCCAGAGGTCGTAGGTTCGAATCCTGCCCCCGCTACCAACTTCCAAGCCCCTACCAGGAGAAACACTGGTAGGGGCTTTAGTTATTTCTCTTAAGGCGCACGTCCTGGGACTCAAATCGGGACTTTAGCGATGGCTTTTTGTGGGTTAAGTAGCAGAATGTGTGTCCGTTCGGCGTGTTGCGGGGCGGGTACACGGTTAGTTACTTCATGGGGTCTTTTCTGATTCCTATCGAGTGTTCGTACTCGGTTGGGATAGCGTTGTCGTAGAAGGCTGGTCGGCCTGTTTCTTGGTCGGCTTTGTTGTGGTCTTCTTCGGCAAGATAGTTGACTTTGGCGAGTTGATCTTGGCCATAATTGCACTGCCTGGCGATATTTAGCGGATCGTCAGGCAGTTGCTTTTTGGTGTGGAGGTACCACTCGAGCATTTTTCGTTGGCGTTCCCCTGACCTGCCTCGGTGCGCATCGGCGATGCGTTTGAGCTGGGCGTTTATGCCGCCTTCAAGACTGTTTGTCGTTGAAGCCCAGCGTTTAGGATCAAGCGCATTCGGTGGTGGCTTAAGGTAAGTAAACAACCAATTGTTGCGCGATAGGTGCAGCAGTGAGTTGTAGGCTTTGCGTATTCGCAGATGAGTCCATTCCCACTGGTTATTGAGTGTTCGGCGTTCTTTTGGCACGGGTGTTTTCTCGTTGAGGAATGTTTTGAATACCTGACCGAAGTCGTGCAGACGTAGCGTCCACTCCCGTGCCTGTTCGAGTGTGGTGACACGGGTTAGTTTCAGCGCCAGTGCGTAGATGGTTTTGCCGGCGTCGGTGCGCGGCCGTGAGTGGTGTAGCGGCGGATGACGCGTTGTGCATGGACGAGACAACGCTGAATCATCGCGTTTGGCCAGCAGGCTTTAATCGCGGTGAGTGCGCCTTGTCCGCCGTCGAGGACGACGCAGAGTGGTTCGGCGATTTTGCGAAGTAGCTGCGTGTATGCGTGGGCTGTTTCGTGTTTGGTCCAGTGCCATGCAATGACGTGGTCGCGGCTGGCTGCCACAAGTAGGCAGCCAGCCGCGGTGTAGGTGCCGTCGATGAAGATCTGATCGTAGACGCGCTGCGGGGCACCGTCGTTGGGGACGTCGATGAGCCAAAACGGTTCGAATCGGCGATCAAGTGTCCAACGACTCACCCTTTGTTGCCCGGCGAGTTCAGACAACGTCGCTGTGGAGGTG
>NZ_KV814043.1:0-3473 GCF_001813815.1 Corynebacterium sp. HMSC076D02 | reverse complement strand
GTGGCCTGTTTTTACTCACCCGGAAAGCACACCAGAGAGTGTCTGATGGTTTGTGTGTGGGTACCTAACCCGCATAAGGAGATGGACCAGAATGACTACTGTGGCGAGACGAGATCCGGCTAATAAGGCCAAGATTGATGCGATTGAAAAGAAGCTGCTTGCTAACCCTGACATCGCGAAACTGATTGATGACCTAGGCACGTCCACAACGGATGCCAACGACCTAGTTCGCGGCATGTTACAAGCCTCGATTACCAGGGGACTCAACGCTGAAATGGATGCCCACCTGGGCTACGAGTCTGGCGACAGTAGCGCTAAAGCTGCCGCTAGAACAGACAATTACCGCAACGGGTCGTATCCAAAGACCGTGGATTCTAACTACGGGCCAGTCACCGTTGATGTCCCTCGGGATCGGGCTGGAACATTCTTGCCGACTATGGTCCCTAAAGGTTCTAGGCGCTTGACTGATGTCGATGACATGATCGTCAGCTTGTACGCCGGTGGGATGACAATTAGGGACATCCAGCACCATATGGCAACGTCGATGCGTGTCGATATTTCCCATGAGACGATTTCTGCGGTTACTGACGCCGTGCTCGATGAGGTCATGGTCTGGCAAAACCGCCAGCTAGACGAGTTCTACCCCGTGGTTTTCCTGGACGCGTTGCGCATTAAAGTCCGCGACGACGGCCGAGTAGTCAACAAATCTGCGTACATGGCAATCGGCGTGGATCTCAACGGTATTAAGCACATTTTAGGATTGTGGATTGCCAAGGAAGAAGGCGCTTCATTCTGGGCGCAGGTATGCGCCAACCTTTCTAACCGTGGGGTCAAGGACGTCTTTATCGTCTGCTGTGACGGGCTGAAAGGCCTGCCAGAGGCAGTTGAGGCAACCTGGCCGAACTCTATGGTGCAAACCTGTATCGTGCACCTGATTCGCGCCGCTAACCGGTGGGTAGCCTACGGGGATCGCCGGGGCGTATCAGCCGCGTTGAAAAAGATTTACACTGCCACGGACGAGCCCACAGCACAGGTTGCTTTAGACGAATTTGAAGCCTCCGAGCTGGGTGAGAAATATCCCCGCTCAGTCAAGGTCTGGCGTGATGCGTGGGCGCGTTTCGTACCGTTTCTGCAGTTCCCACCAGCAGCCAGAAAGGTAATCTATACGACGAACTCCATTGAGTCGTTTAACAATGAACTGCGTAAAGCTACCCGCAACAGGGTGCAGTTCACCAACGATGAATCAGCGATAAAGACGCTGTGGTTGATGACCTGCAACATCGAAGACAAACGAGCCGCAAAGAGGGCAAAGCAAGGCAAACGAGTCTCAGCGACAGCCGGCAGACTCATGGAAGGAGCCCGAGTTTCCGGCTGGAAACAAGCCATCAACCAAATGGCCGTTGCCTACCCCGACCGCTTCGACAAATACCTATAAACCTAGCCCCACACACAAACAACTTGACACCCTCCGAACAAGCAAGCATTGATAGATGCAGGTCTGCACTACATTTTGTCGGTGAAACCCCACCGTGCCTGAGGTGATTGAAACCTGGCGGCGGGAAATCCCTGGTGAAGCCTACGCCCACGGCCAGATCTGGACACAAGCCTCGGCAAGCGATGCGCGCAAACACACAACCCCGAATACGGTGACCCACTTCCAGTACTCCTATGATCGGGCCAGACGCGGCCTGCGCGGAATCAAAGAGCAAGTCGCAAAAGCCAAACGCGCTGTTGACGGCGAAATCGCCATTAAGCGCAACCGCTATTTCGATCTTTCCACCCCGAACAAGAAGGTCAACTACGCTCTCGCTGCAAACACCGAGCCCTAGCCGGAATTAAAGGCTATGAAACCGACCTGACCGCTCTTCCCGCCCAGGAGGTTATCAGGCATTACCGCAGGCTATTCCACATTGAAAATGTCGTATCGGATGTCGAAATCAGACCTGAAAGCACGCCCAATCTATGCGAGGAAACAAAACTCGATCACAGCACATCTCAATATTGTGATGGCAGCACTAGCCGTGACCCACCTGATGGAGACCCGCAGTGGTCACTTCATCAAACGCCTCGTGAGAACACTCAAGAAATACCGCAGCTTTCAACTCGTCGTTGGCGGCGAAACCATTCACGCCGCCGTACCATTCCCGCCCGACCTCACTGCCACCATCCAAGTAATCACCGGCCGCGAACTTCCGCACAAAATTGGCCTAAGTCAGGTTAGAAGGGAATCAGCACACCGTCTCGTGGGATTCGTGCTCTGGGTGCTCAATCTGGATGGTGGAGTGCTCGATACCGTGTTCGCGCAGGGCCTGCTGGGCGGCATCCAACAGCGGGCCGGTGCCGACGGTGCCGTCGCGCACGATATGCACGGTCGTGAGCACGTTCACGCCGTCCAGGCTCCACAGGTGCAGGTCGTGGATGTCAGCAACGCCCTCGACCTGCCGCAGCGCGGGCTCGATCGCACTGGCGTCGAAGTCCGCCGGGACTTGCTCGAGCAGCACGCTCGCCGAAAGCCGCATGAGCTGCCAGGCGCGCGGCAGCACCATCGCCGCGATCGCTAGGGAGGCGATCACGTCCGCCGCCACAAACCCCGTGGTCAGTACCACGATGCCGGCCACGATTACTGCGACCGAGCCGAGCATATCCACTAACACGTGCAAGAACGCGCCCTCCACGTTGATCGAGGATTTGCGGTGCCGGTGCAGAACCCACGCCGATAGCGCATTCGCCACCAGGCCGATCACCGCGATGATCAGCATCGTTTTTCCCTGCACTTCGGCCGGGCTCTGCAGGCGGCGCACCGCCTCGACGACAATCCACACCGAGATCGCCAGCACCATCACTGCGTTCGCCAGTGCAGCAAGCACCTCCACTCGTCGGTAGCCGTACGTGGCCTGAGCCGATGCTTGTCGGCGCCCAACCAACACCGCTAACACCGCGATGATCAACCCCGCAGCGTCGGAAAGCATGTGCATCGCATCCGCCATCAGCGCCATCGAACCCGCCAACCAGCCGCCGATCAGCTCCGCGAAGAAGACGGTGCCGGTAATGCCTAGCGCAATCAAGAGTGCGCGCAGCGGCGTGCTGGAGTGATCGTGGTCGTGGTGCTCGTGTGCCATGCACTCAGCCTATCCCCGTCGACGCTTATTGACAATTAAATGAAAATGGATGGCGGTAAGCGCAGCCACTGAGGCCAAGTCGGCCTGATTTAGGTCATTGTGCAGTTGTCCTTTGAATGTGTAGAGAAGCTGAAACATGAACAACCAAAAAGTAGGGTTAAGTAGCAGAATGTGTGTCCGTTCGGCGTGTTGCGGGGCGGGTACACGGTTAGTTACTTCATGGGGTCTTTTCTGATTCCTATCGAGTGTTCGTACTCGGTTGGGATAGCGTTGTCGTAGAAGGCTGGTCGGCCTGTTTCTTGGTCGGCTTTGTTGTGGTCTTGGACCTGACCCCTGTTTGGTAGACACCTGATA
>NZ_KV814042.1:0-2641 GCF_001813815.1 Corynebacterium sp. HMSC076D02 | reverse complement strand
AAGAAACTCCAGGACAGACTCGCCGCGATCAACAGCTCGCTGAACAACGCAGGGAGCAGCTCCCACCCCGATACCGATTAGCACAGACAGCACAGTCAAAACAGTCATCATTCCGGCTTACCTCCTCCAGCAAAGACAGCTCTAAACAACGTCCTCGCAAGCATCGCAAGCGCATAGAACATTTCGACCTTTCGAGCTTCGCGCCGGCGACGACACTCTCCGTACCAAGCAAGAGCTTCACGTTGCTCGGCGGAAGGCTCCCATCCGCTAGGATGCTCGTTGATTTCTTGTTGTGTTCGCCGAAATTCGGCGGCTATCTCATCAATCGACCAGGTGCTGTAATCGGTTTCCCCTGGCGTTGCCTCGCCGGGGGTTTCCTTATTCTTGTCGGTCATGCTGCTGCCTCTTTCTTATGCTGCGTAGTATTGGTCCCAGACGCGCTGCATGAGCGGGCGGTCTGCTTCGGTATATCCATTGACCTGGCGCACCTGGCCGTTAGACAAGGTGAGGTCATACTTCTGTGGTTCGCGCCCTGTCTCCAACGTGTAGAGTGCTTTCATGCGCTTGCCGAACATCGGGGCCACGGACTTCATCTTCTTGTTGGACAGGTTCTTAGACTTGAGGAAGTCCGCGGTGTACAGGGGGCGAGTTGCCGGGTCGAGCTCCGGGACTTCACCAAGGCCACGGGCAAGGACAATGCGGGCCTTGGCTTCGAGATGGTCGGGGTGAATCAATCCCTTCGCCGCCTGACACAACTCCATCTGCATCTGCGACTGGCGCATAAGCGCGTTCAACTGGTGTTCTTCGGCGCGGGGGTTAATGGCACCACCCTTGTGGAAGTAGGCGTCGAGGGCGTTAGCCGCTTCAAGCTGAAAGGCTTCAAGTGTTGGGCGTGCTGCTTCACTGACGCGGTTAGTGTCGATGGTGGCGAGCCACATTGTCAGGGTGCGACGATCAACCATGAATACTTCACGATTCTGCCCTGCGACCTGAAGGGTCATCATGACCCCGCAGGCCCATGACTTGCCCTGAATCTTGCGGCGCTGGCTTTTGCTGTCAATGCCAAGGGCGTCGCAAACATGGGTGATGCTGGCCCATTCGGTTCCGTCCTTCTGCACCGCCATGATGGGGTTGGAAGTTCCCGGAACCGGGATAGTCACGAGCTGGTTATTCATTGTGATACTCTCCTAATGAGTTGATTGTTCTTGGCTCGGCGTTCCAGCACCGGGCCTTTTCTTTTCTGTATGTGCTTCACTGAAACCAGGGCAACCAGCCCTAGAAAGTGAGGTGAATAAAATGGCTACTTATCTGCGACTATTTCCAAAGCCGTACATTCACGTCCCGGACGGGTACGTGGACTACAAGGTGTTCCACGTAGACCCACGGCTAGAAGCTGACGAAGTCATCGAAAAAATCGAGACAGCCGATTGGGAAGAACAAATCGTGCTAAACGTCGTACTGCCTGACCTGGTATTCCCCGTCCCGATGGGGTTCCGGAAGTGTGATTGGTCTGCCTGGCTGGTACATGAGCTTGAGGACTTGGAAGAGGAAGTCCAAGAGCCTGCTCCCGGGAATGACGTGCCGCCGAACAGTGAGCATTAGCAACGACGGCGGATGACAGAGCACTATTTCGATTCAGTGCAGGTTCCCCTGGCGTTGCTGCGCCAGGGGTTTCCTTTTCATCGCGGGTCATGCTGCTTCCTGTTCTTCTACTTGGTCGAACCAAGCGCCGATGTAGTTTTTGTCGCCTTGTAGGGCGGATACGCGTAGTGCGAGTTCTGCGGTTACCTTCGCCCCAGCTCGCAGTTTTGGTATGTCTGCGGTGTGCACTCCGATGAGTAGGGCTAGCTGCTCTTCGGTCTGTAGGTTCCTTGAGCGCATGATTGCGTCTAGGGCTCCGGGGCGGAAGGTGAACCGGGGCGGTGCCATGACAGCCATGTAGTTACCTCCATGTGATTCTTGTGCTTGTGGCCGGTGCTGTTCTGCGCCGGTGAAACACATATTGCCATTCTGGTTTACATGCCGCAAGTACCCCCAGTGCGCGCACCCCCGACTGCCACCCCCGGCTGGCCGTTTAACCTGCGCTAATTGCGGCGTTTACACATTGCCACTAATATCCAATTTATGAACTTTGAAACCTGGCTAGACAACCTAATCGGCGACGACACCCGAGCTACCGCATCTAAAAAAGCCGACTACGCACAAAGCACCATCTCTCGCCAACTCTCACGCGGATACCTGCGCCCCGAAACAGTCATTGCTTTATGTCGCGCTTATGACCGCTCCCCCGTCTCAGGCCTTATCGAAACTGGGTACATCAACGACTACGAACTACACGGCCCCGACGTAGAGGTCGCACTCCGTGAAGCCACTAACGAACAGCTCTTGGACGAAATCATGCGCCGCTCCGACCCACAAGCCCGCTATCTATTCGGCAACGAGGGCGACGATGACGTCATTGGCCTAGCCCCGCATCTCACCCCCGTGTCCGACGTGGATGATTCAATGCCGCTAAGCGCTGTCGCTTACAGCGGCCCCGACGAGGACGCGGAAAGGAATGATGCCTATGACGATTAGCGCGGTAGAGCTGCACCTCCTAGCGGAAAGCATGGGCGTGCAGCTACGGCGCCACACAGGCGGG
>NZ_KV814041.1:0-909 GCF_001813815.1 Corynebacterium sp. HMSC076D02 | reverse complement strand
CCCCCGACGTGTCCACTTTCCGGGGGCCAGGCCCCTGCGTCAGTGCGCCTTTTGCCCGAAGAGTACCGAGACGCATGGTCGGGCGACGTAGCTGTAGACGGCACCCCGGTGCTCGCCGCTAAGTCGGGCAACCCGCGTGACCGCAAGCCGAAGCGCTCATCAGACCCTGACGCAGGTTGGTACATCCGCGAAGGTGATCACAACGGCGACAAGGCCAAGTCCGCACCTAAGAAGATGTACTGGGCATACGAGGCCACGATCGTCACACAGACGTTCCTGCCCGCCAGGACAACCTGCCACAGCTCATTGTCGGCATGGCAATGGACTAGCCGGGCCACGCGCCGGCAGATCGTGCCATGGATGCCGTGCAGCATCTCATCGCCGACGAATCCGTGCCGAAGGGTGCCTTTATCGGCGACCGTGTCTACTACCCGATGAGCAAGCCTGAGAAGCTGCAGATCCCGCTGCGCAAGGCGGGCTACAAGGTCATGGGCGACCTCGTCAAGGGCCAGATGGGCCTACAGGCTACCTACCACGGAGCTCAGCTTATTGACGGCTCTTGGTACTACCCGGGCATGCCCGCCCGCTGGCGCGACGCTAGTGCCCTGTTTGCCGCTGGCGAGATGGATCGTGACGAGCTTTACGACATTATCGACCGTCGCCAAGCATTCGCTCTTCAAGTCAAGAAGATGCACGAGGATGGCTCTATCGACTTCTATTCCCCGGCACGTGGCAAGCGTGCCAAGCTCAAGGTTGACGGAATCGGCGTTGACAAGACTCTAGAAGGTGCCACCCTGCGTAAGGTGTTCGCTCGTGACTTGACTAAGGAAGACCGTAACAGTGCTGTCTTCAAGCAGACGCAGATTCGTATCCCTTGCTGAGAGCGGCTTGTTGGTAGGGGTGTTGCGG
>NZ_KV814040.1:54200-65133 GCF_001813815.1 Corynebacterium sp. HMSC076D02 | reverse complement strand
GGCCCAGCTGACGATTTCCAGCTCCTTATCGTCCCGGACGATAGCCGAGAATTGGTCGCATATTCGCACGCTGTGCCGGTCGACCAGGTCGGACGCAAAATAAAAGTTCATGTCAACGATGCGCCAAGTAAGGGTATGTCCGCGCCGATGTCGGTCGATGCGTGCCAACTCATGGATCCACCAGAGTGCGCTGCCGGTGTGCCCTCCCGTCGAGTGGTAGGGCTGCGTGGCTTCGATCGCAAGGCGCGTCCTCTCCCGCAGGCCCTCGGTATTGGCCTTTTGAGCGAAATTATCAGCAGTGGCGTTGATCGGGTAGTAGATGCGCCTAGCGTTGCGCGGAGGATCGAGCTGGGTGTCGTGAACGACGAGCTCGTACATCAGCCCGTCGAGGGCCGAGCGCAAGAGATACAGCCATTCACCAAACATCACGGAGAGATTGTCTGGGAATGGGCAGGGTGCATGCAGATAAACGGTGTGCTGTTGTCCGTGCTGTTCGATCCGGCGCTCGATCGGATTGGACTTTATATGTTCGGCGGCAACTTGCCACATTTCATTTCGTATTACGCAGGCTCGCTCTACTCGGGCAAGGAGCAACCGCAAATTTCTATCCATAGCCCCCAGTCTATGGGGACGACGCAGCAGTATCTGCGGCGTTGACATCAACATCAAAACAAAAGGAAGCCTGCGATGTGCCGCACCGGCCCAGTCACGGGCGTTAACACCAGCCACTTCCGTTGCGGGTCGACCTCACCATTTGCGATTTGCAGCCGCAGGGGCCGTGCAGAGAACCTGGTGCCGTGCGAAGGGCTCGCGAGGCGCGGAAGCTGCTGCGAGAGAGGCCGCGGCGTACGATGAGACCGGAACCGCTTTACGAGACCTCATTTTTAGGTGCTTAGCTTCATGGCCAGTAAAAAGTTTGCCTTCGCCACGGGAACTAGAAAGGTGAGCGTGAACAACAACAAACTCGTGCCCTGCTTGGTAGCGGGCGCAATCCTCGGCGTGGTGCTGTGGGTTGCCTCGGGAATGCTGGTGCTTTTCCCGATTGGGCTCGCGCTGGGCCTTCTGGGACTTCCCATCCTTGCGGTGAGCAGGGATGAATCGAAGTCCCGCAAGCGGCGCGACGATACGTTCCGTGACTAGACGGGGCGGGAAGGCTAGACAGGGCGGGAAGCCTAGACAGGCCTAGAAGACTAGACGGGGCTAGAAAATCTCGATTCGCCCGCCCAAAGACTCCGACTGACGCAGCTGCGCCACCCAGTTCGGGCCACCCGGGTGCAGGCGCAGTACCGGCCGCGAGGAAATCTTGACCGGGGAGACCGATTCCTTGCGGGCGCCGGAGCGTGCCTCAATGCGGGTGCGGGCGCGGAAGCCATTCTCCGCGAGTTCAGCAACAGAGGGCTGCTCAGCGGCGAGAGAGTCGCGCGCGGCCTGCAGGAGCTGCAGTGCTTCATCGAGGGCGTCGACAAGCGCGGGTGCGTTGGTCTCGCACATCTGCCGCACCAGCTCCGGGGTGGTACCGGCCACGCGGGTGCCGTCCTTGAAAGAGCCCGCGGCCAAGGACTGCGCGAGGATGCCGCCGTTGTCGCCCACCACAGCGAGGGTTTCAGCGAAGACGTGCGGCAGGTGAGAAATGCGCGCCACCGCGGCATCGTGATTTGCCACGCGCACGGGGACGGCCTCAGCGTGCACCATCTGCGTCATACGCACCACATCGGAGAAGGTCTCAATCCACTTCTTCGGGATGCGCTCCCCGCGGGCTTCGCACTCGGCGGCGTAGTCATAGGTAATTGCCCATGCTGCACGCTTAAAGAGCTTGGTCTGCGAGTGGTCCCAGCCTGAGTTTTGAGTGCCGGCCATCGGGTGGCCGCCCACGTAGCGCGATTCCATGCCGCGCTCCAAGAAGAGATCACGCACCTCAGTCTTCACGGAAACTACGTCCGTGATGCCACAGCTCGGCGCGTGCTGTTGAATCTCGTCCAAGACCGAAGCGACCGCTTTCATCGGGGTAGCGATGACGATTAGTGCATTGTCTGCCTCCGCGCGGGTCAAAATTGCCTGCAGGTCATCGGTGACGTCATAGCCCGCTTTGATGGCGCTGCGGGCACCGGAAGTCGAGTGATTATAGCCATATACTGCGTGTTTGCTTGCCACGAGATCGCGCAGCAGGGAACCGCCAATAAGGCCTAGGCCGATGATGCATACGGGTCGTTGAACGTCTTGAGAACTCACGGTGACAATTCTGGCACAACACGACTAATCTCACGAGGTATGAGTGATGACAACATCTCCTTCGCAGTTACCGTTGCCCGCAATGAGGGGCAATGGGTGGTTCGGGAGTTTAATGACGACTTCGAGGACATCAACACCTCCATCAGCGCGGTGCGCGCGCTGCGCTCCGAGGGCGCGGCCTTCGCGCTGCTGTGCGTAGAGGATGAATACTTCGTTGTCGTACGCCCAGTGCCGGGAGATGTGCGCATGCTGATCTCTGACGCCACATATGCCGACGAGGATGATTTTGCCGCAGACTTCCTGGAGCTGCGCGACCTTGACTTCCCCGAAATCGATGACGACGACGAGGATCCAGATCCTTATGGCGACGGCGACTTCGATATCTTTGCTGATCTTGGGCTCAGTGAAGATCAGTTGGGCTACATCATCGACAATGACGAAGATTGGCCCTCCGATATGCTCCTGCGCATCGCGGGCGATTTAGGCTTCGGTGACGAGCTCGAAGAGATCATTGCTTAAATCCCAAGGCTTGGCCAGCGCCGAGGCGCGCATGCGCCGCGCGCTCGAGGTGGCACGCCAGACACCCGCGGGAGACATCCCGGTAGGAGCGGTGCTTTACGACGCCGCCGGCAACGAGCTTTCCACCGGCGTCAACCGCCGGGAGCAGCGCGGCGATCCCACCGCACATGCGGAAGTGGAGGCGATTCGCGCGGCCGTCGCCAAGCATGGCGATGGCTGGCGCTTAGAAGGCTGCGAACTTGTGGTCACCCTTGAGCCGTGCGCGATGTGTGCCGGGGCTATCCAGGGGGCCCGCGTGGCTTCCGTGGTCTTTGGTGCTTTCGAACCGAAGACGGGCGCGTGTGGCTCGCTTGTCGATGTCCTGCGTGCCCCCGGTGCCCTGCACGTGCCCGAAGTGCGCGCCGGAGTTTGCGAGGAAGAATGCGCCGGACTGCTCACCGGCTTCTTCGGCGAGCTGCGCTGACATTGCGTAGGATGGGGTCACCGCAAACAAAAAGGAGAAATAACATGGGTGATTTCGAAAACAAGAAGGACGACCTAGTAGGTAAGGCAAAGGAAGCTGCGGGAAACGCAACCGACAACGAGGATCTTGCTAACGAGGGCAAGGCAGACCAGGTTACTTCCCAGGCTAAGGACAAAGTCTCTGACGCTGTCGAGGGCGTAAAGGACAAGGCCAACGAGGTTATTGGCGGCCTGAAGGACAAGTAAATCCGGCGGGATTTTGTGCCGCGCGCTTCAACACGTAACCTAGACCACGGTGGCGTGTCCGAGCGGCCGAAGGTGTTCGCCTCGAAAGCGAATGTTGGGTAACCCCCAACCGCGGGTTCAAATCCCGCCGCCACCGCCATAGCGAAAGCCGTGGGGCAAGTAATTGCTCCACGGCTTTTCTTGTTTTAGCTGCCAGCGGCTGGCCGCTAGACTGGGCGAAGTTAATCAACGAGACAGAAGGTAACTCCTGTGGCAAAACTCTTGTACCGTCTTGGGCGCTGGTCCTTCCTCAACAGGTGGAAAGTGATCATCGCGTGGCTTGTGATCTTTGTGGCCGCTGTGGGCGCCACGATTGCCTTGATGAAGCCCATGACTTCGGAGTACTCCATCAAGGGCACGCCGGCGATTGACGCTACCCACCGCGCCGCCGAGCTCTTCCCGGAAAGCGGCAACCTGGCCAGCGCGCCTTCTGTGAACCTGGTTTTCCAAGCACCCGAGGGGCAGAAGCTTTCTGACCCGCAAAATAAGGAAGCGATGCAGCAGGTGGTCGATCAGATCACCAACGAGCTCGGCATCAAGGACCAGCAACGCTGGGG
The DNA here is from genome assembly GCF_001813815.1 of Corynebacterium sp. HMSC076D02. NCBI lineage: Bacteria > Bacillati > Actinomycetota > Actinomycetes > Mycobacteriales > Corynebacteriaceae > Corynebacterium > Corynebacterium sp. HMSC076D02. The sequence continues at coordinate 61,081 of NZ_KV814040.1, read as the reverse complement.
CAACCCGCTCGACGTATCGCCGGCTTTGCAGCAGCAAGTTATCGAACAATTCACCTCGATGGGCCTGCCGGAAGAGACCGCTCGCAAGGATGCGGATAACCTCGCGATGGTTAATGAGGACGAGACCATCGCCTATACCACCTTCAACTTCGATGCGGAAAGCTCCTACACCGTTGAGCAAGAAGACAAGGACGTCGTCACCGCGGCGATGGAGCTGGGCCGCGAGAAGGGGCTAACGGTCGAGGCTGGCGGCGCGGGCTTTGGCGATGAGATTAAGGTCAACTCCACCTCGGAGATCATCGGCCTGGGCGTGGCCTTCCTCGTCCTTATCTTTACCTTCGGCTCCTTGGTTTCGGCGGGCATGCCGCTGATCTCGGCCGTCGTGGGCGTGGGCCTGGGCGCGCTCGGCGTCATGATTGCCACGCACTGGATTGAACTCAATAACTTGACCCCGGTCCTGGCCATCATGATTGGCCTGGCCGTGGGCATCGACTATGCGCTGTTTATCATGTCGCGCTACCGCCAGGAGCGCTCGCGGATGGATGGGCCCGAAGCCGCCGGCATGGCGGTGGGCACGGCAGGTTCCTCCGTGGTCTTCGCCGGCGCCACGGTCTTCGTGGCGCTCTTCGCCCTCATCGTGGCCAAGATTGGCTTCCTCACCGCCATGGGCTTGGCTGCCGCGGGCACCGTGTTCATGGCGGTGCTCGTCGCGCTGACCCTGGTGCCGGCGCTGCTTGGCCTGGCCGGCGATAAAGCCTTTGCCGGTCGAATCCCCGGCATCGCCGGCAACCCGAATAGGAAGGGCAATCGCCGTAAGGGCGCCACCATGGGCAACCGCTGGGTGCGTGCGGTGCAGAAGGCCCCGGGCCTGGTCATGGCCGTGGTCGTGTTGGGTCTTGGCGCGTTGAGCGCCCCGGTGTTGGACATGGAGCTCGCGCTGCCGGCGGATACCAGCTCGAATCCGGATACCACCCAGCGCAAGTCCGCGGACCTGCTGGCCGAAGGCTTCGGCGCAGGCGTCAATGGTCCATTCCTGGTCATCGTCAACGGTGAGGAAGCCAACCCGGATGCGCCAGCCCTCCAGCCGCTGATCCAGGGTCAAGAAGGCGAAGATCAACAAAAGAAGGCAACTTTCGCCTCCTTCATGTACGCGACCCAGCAACTTAACCAGGTCGGCGGCGTGAAGCACGCACAGATCGTTGGCCTCAACTCTGATCAGACCGCGGCACAGATCATGGTCGCACCGACCACAGGCCCGACGGATCCCACGACCGTCGGCACGGCGTCGGCTCTGCGTGCAGAGAACGAGCGCTTGGGCGAGGTCACCGGCGCGGAAATCGGCATGACTGGCCTGACCGCCGTGCAGCTGGATATTACTGAGCGCTTGGAGGCTGCCATGCTGCCTTACCTCGCCATCGTGGTGGGCTTGGCCATCCTGTTGCTCTTCCTAGTCTTCCGCTCGGTCTTGGTCCCCGTGGTGGCTGGCTTGGGCTTCCTGCTCTCAGTGGGCGCGGCCTTCGGCCTTACGGTTCTGGTGTGGCAGGACGGCCTCTTCGGCCTGGTTCCGGCGCCTGGTCCGCTGATTTCCTTCATGCCTATCTTCCTGATCGGCGTGACTTTCGGCTTGGCCATGGATTATCAGGTCTTCCTGGTTACCCGCATGCGCGAGCACATCGCGCGTTATCCACGCGGCAATGGCACCAAGTACAACGCCGTGGATGAGGCCACCATCGCGGGCTTTACCGAAGGCGCGCGTGTGGTCACGGCCGCAGCCATCATTATGATTTCGGTCTTCGTGGCGTTTATTAACCAGCCGCTGCCGTTTATCCAGATCTTCGGTTTCGCCCTTGCCGCAGGCGTGCTTTTCGACGCCTTCCTTGTGCGCATGTCCCTCGTCCCCGCCACGATGTTCCTGTTGGGCCGCGCGACCTGGTGGCTGCCAAAGTGGATGGATAAGGTCATTTCTTCCCTCGACATCGAAGGCACAGCTCTGGAAGAAGAGTGGGAGCGTGAGCATGGCGGCGCATCTGCGGATACGACGCAACACGTAAACTAGCCTCTATGATCGAGCAACAGCCGCCTTTTCCTGCACCCAAGCTAGAGACTGACCTGAGCTTCGACGTGCGCACGCGCCTCGACCAGGCTGGTCCTGGCAAGCATGGTCGCAGCGGCACCATTCATACACCGCACGGGGATATTCAGACCCCAGCCTTTATCCCCGTGGCCACCAAGGCCACGGTTAAGACCCTGACCCCGGAGCAGATCCGCCAGACGGGCGCGCAGGCTATCTTGTCCAACGCTTATCACCTTTATCTGCAGCCGGGCCACGACATCGTGGATGAGGCTGGCGGCGTCGCGACCTTTGAAAACTGGCATGGCCCCACCTACACGGACTCCGGCGGATTCCAGGTGATGTCGCTTGGCGTGGGATTCAAGAAGGTCCTGGCCATGGACGTTGCGAACCTCACCGAGGGCGACATCCGCGCGGCCAAGAAGGAGCGCATGGCGCAGGTCGACGAAGACGGCGTGGACTTCAAGTCCGTCATTGACGGATCGAAGCACCGCTTTACCCCGGAGGTCTCCATGCAGATCCAACACGGCCTGGGCGCCGACATCATGTTCGCCTTCGACGAGCTGACCACGCTCATCGATAGCCGTGCCTATCAGGAGGAATCCGTCGCGCGAACGCACCGCTGGGCGCAGCGCTGCCTCGACGAGCACCACCGCCTGACCGAGGAGCGTGGCCCGCAGAAGCCGCGCCAGTCCCTATGGGGCGTCGTCCAGGGCGCGCAGTACGAGGACCTGCGCCGCCAAGCCACCCGCGGTCTGGTGGAGCTTTCCCAGGCTGCCGAGGCGGACGGCAAGCGCGGTTTCGGCGGCTTTGGTATCGGCGGCGCGCTGGAGAAGGAGAACCTGGGCACCATCGTGGGCTGGGTCTGCGACGAGCTTCCTGAGGATAAACCGCGTCACCTGCTGGGCATTTCCGAGCCCGATGATTTGTTTACCGCGATCGAGGCTGGTGCCGACACCTTCGACTGCGTTGCGCCGACCCGCCTGGGCCGCCGCGGCGGCGTGTACACGCTCGATGGCCGCTTGAACCTCAAGGGTGCGCGCTTCAAGCGCGACTTCACGGGCATCGACGAGGAGTTCGGCGGCTACGTCTCGGAGAACTATTCCCGCGCGTACATCCACCACCTGCTCAAGGCCAACGAATTCCTGGCCGGCACGCTGTGCACCATGCACAACCTTACCTTCATGATCCGCTTGGTGGACAACATCCGCGCCTCCATCGACGGCGGCTACTACGAGGCCTACCGCGACGAGTTCATGGGCCGCTACTACGCCGGCAAGTAAGCTACCTCCCTGCGCTCGCCGCCTCTTTTCCGCAAATACCCAGGGCTAGAACTGCAGACCTCCTGTTCGGCTTTTCTCGCGCTTGCCGACGCCGCCCTTTTCACCAGGAAGCTGCAGTTCCAGCCCTGGGTTTCTAGGGCTGGGTTTCTAGGGCTGAGTATTTGTGGGTTAGTTGCTGGGAACGTAGTCTTCGCGGGATTTAACCCACTTGATGACGATGGTGGTTAGCGGCAGCATGACCACCTCGATGAGGGTTTTCCACACGAAGCCGACCACTACGTAATTGAGAAAGCCGCTGAATGTGGAAATGCCGATGACTGGTGCGGCGATGATGCAGAACAACACAGTATCGCCGAGCTCGCCCACGACGGTTGAGGCGACCAAACGGCCGATGAGTCCACGTTCACCGGACTTTGCCTTCATGCGGGTCAGCGTGAAGGAATTGAGCAGCTGGCCCACTAAGTAGCCTGCCAAGGAAGCGGCGAGGATCTGCGGCACAAGGCCCAAGGTAGCGGCGAAGGCCTCTTGGCCTTCGTAGAAATCCGCCGCTGGCAGCCAAATCGCGATATAGAAGCACACCGCGGCCAGAATCGCCATGACGAATCCGATGTAGACCGCCCGCCGCGTGGACTTGAAGCCATAGCATTCGGACAGGACGTCGCCTGCGATATAAGCCAGCGGGAATAAGAAGAAGGCGCCGTCGGTGATGAGCGGACCGAGCTGGACGCCCTTTGTGGCATTGATGTTGGAAATGAGGAACGTAACGACGAACACCGTAACCAGCCACGGGTACAGCGTGGACTGTACCGGGATGAATCGGATGCTCTCGCCACTGGAAGTGGTTGCGGTTGCCGATTTTTCTGTCATGGGCAGTTATCTTGCCATGCCGTCTTATGGCGTTGTCTTATGGCGCTGTCTTATGGCCTGAGAAAACAGAAATGCTCACACATCTTAGGGGAGACTGGGGAATGATCCTCAAGGTAGATCCAGCGAGATATGTGCAGCTGAATCCGGCATTATCGATGTGGCGCTGGGGTAGTGGAGGGTAAATCCCAAGGAAGAGGCGAAATGAGGCCTTAAGTATGGCATTCTTTTGCTTGCAACACTTGTGCCTATTTTGTTCCCTTTGGTTTCCCTGGCCGCTCTCTTGGCTGGGGGAGCGCTATTTGAGAAAAGGTCATTAGTTATGACATTTGGTTCGCCTGGCTCATCGCCCCAGTTTGGTGGTCCGCGCCCCGGAGCGGGTAGCGGCCCCAACAACGGCCCTAACAATGCAGCCGGCCCGAGGTTCGGATTCCCAAGTTCCCCTAGCTTCGGTTCGCCGAATCAACCAGGAGGAAGCGCGCCGTCGTTTGGCGCAGCTGGCCCCGCACAAGGTGGCGGCCAGGGTTTTGGCGCACCAGGCGGGCAGCCCAGCGCGCCGCGCAGCTCGCGCCCTGCCACCCCAGCCGCACCCACCAAGGGGCCGTGGCCTTTGCTCATCGCCGCTGGTGTGGCCGCTATTTTCTCCTTAATCGCGGTAATCGCCGCGCCATTGGCCTCCACTGCAACCCAAGGCCTTTTCTTTGGCTTGGCCATCGCGGGATGGGTGCTTGCCGGCATCGTCGCCTTTGTGCTCCTTGGCCTATACACCCTGCAAAATACTCGGCGCCAAGCGGAAAGCTTCTACATTGAGGATACGCGCCAGACGCTGGTCTACCGCCTCGTCATGATCGGCGGCTTCTTGCTTGTGATCGCTTCCGCAGTGGAGATCGCCTTCTACGTAGGAAAGGTGATGGGCGCCTAATGCGAAAACTAAATCGTCTCCTCGCTCTCAGCAGCACTGCACTGTTGTGCGGTTTCGCAGGTTCCTTGGGAGCTTCCGCGCAAGATGCGCCAGCGCCTGAGCAAGCACCAGCGCCCGAGGCGGCCCCGCCGGCAGAACAAGCCCCACCAGAACAAGCTCCACAGGATAAAGCACCGCAGGCCTCCGAGAGCAGCCTCTCTGAGGCCTCGCAGAAAAACCTAGCGGACTTTAGTTCGTGTATCGCGGATAAGAAATCCGCGGACCTGTTGTTCGTGCTCGACCAGTCGCAGTCCCTCATCGGTTACGAAGGCGAACCAGCCACCGATGGCTCCCACTTCCGTGTTGATGCCACCAAGGACATCGTCAATCAGCTGGCCAGCCTAGGCAAGGACGCCGGCGCGGATATCAATGTCAAGCTTGCCGGATTCGGTTCAGGCTATTACTCCGAGGCCGGCGAGTACGGCGGCTGGACCAATGTTTCCGGAAACGCCGGCGCCTTGGACAAGGAGATTGACGCTTTCCGCAACAAGGAGCGCACCTCCGATCTAGAAACCGACTACGGTTTGGCCTACTCGGGCGCGCTCAAGGAATTCGGCGATCATGATGGCAGCGATTGCCGCGCCATTGTCTTTTTCACCGACGGCGCCTACGTGGGCGTTGAGACCGGCAAGGACAACGCAGCAGCCCGCAACATTTTGTGCACCCCGGATTCCACGGTGTCCGCATTCCGCCAGTCCAATATCCGCCTCTTCAACGTCGGTCTCGTACCGGCGCGCGATGCGAAGGAGCAGACGGAGCTTCTCACCGACCTGGCTGAAGGCGAGGGCTGTGGCCAAGGCGAACCCAACGGCGCCTTCTTCAACGGCGGTGAGGATCCCGCCGCACTGTTTGCAGCTTTCCGTAACCTCATTCCTACCTCCGGTGGCTTGAGCAAGGAAGGCACTTTCACCGAGCAATTCGATTTCTTCCTGGATAATTCGGTCGACCCAGTCCGCCTGTCCGCGGTTCCGAAGACCAGCGTGGAAGAAGGCAAGATCATCCCGACCCTCACCGGCCCTGATGGGCAAACGGTAGAGCTGAAGCCGGATACCAAGAAGGTCGCCGGCGCCGACGTGGAGATCACCACCAATGACCGCCTTCCGGGCATGGTCGACGTCGCAATGAAGAAGGGCGGCGAAGGCTGGGCCGGCAAGTGGACCTTTGGCTACAAGCTGGAGGGCGGCGCCGAGGGCGAGTACCAGGCATCCATGGTGATGATTCCGGGTCTGAACCTCAACCTGCAGCGCGAAAACGGTGAGAAGCTAAGCGGCGGCATCAACTCCGACCAAGTTATTAAGGCACAGCTTGTCGACGGCGGCGGTCAGCCGCGCAAGCTCGAAGGCCAAGGCACGCTGCGCGCGGAGTTCGTCCCCGAAGAGGGCGAGCCAGTAACGCTTCTCGAAAACGCCCCGATCGTGGACGGCAACGCGGTGGATATCCCGTTGGACAAGGTCGAAAACGTTGCCGCGGGCAAGCTGGTGACCAGCGTGGACATCACCACGAAGGGCGTCGATAATCAGCCGGGCTCCAAGCTCAACCCCATCAAGAGTGAAACCCCGCTGACGATTACCCCGGTCAACATGCCCTCCGTCGGCTCGGCACAGGTGGTGTCGATGACGGAAAAGGAAGTCACCGTTGATGTTCCGGTAACTGGTCCGGGCAAGGTGTGGCTGGCGGAGCAAAGCTTCGGCGCTGACGAGGC
>NZ_KV814040.1:27109-54100 GCF_001813815.1 Corynebacterium sp. HMSC076D02 | reverse complement strand
CGAAGGGCGTGGATGCGCTCAAGGTTACGTCCAAGCACGATTCCGCGGATAACGCGCTTGAGCTTGGTGAGGGCGAAGAGGCGACGCTGCCGATCACCCTTTCTGCAGAGAACATGGAAGACGGCGCTTTGGCGCTCAAGCCAACGCTGAGCTTGCAGTCTGCGGAAGATAATCAGGAAGCGCAGCTGCCGCTGCAGCTGAAGGGCTCGATGACCACGCCTTTGAGCAAGAGTGCCTTCGGCCTTGCCTTCGTGCTGGCGGTCCTTTTGGGCCTTTTGATTCCGCTGGCGGTTCTTTACTTCATGAAGTGGTTCTCCGGCCGCATCCCTGAGTCCCCGCGCATGTTCGCGAAGACGATTCCGGTCAAGAAGGAAGGCACGAGCCTCATCCGCACGGATACCGGCAAGCCGTTTGCGGTCTCCAAGGAGGAGTTCCAGGGCGCAGTGCCTGTCGACGCCGCGCCGCGCCGGGCAAACCTGGGCCTGTACGAGGCGAAGGTAAAGATGGGCCTTAGCCCATTTACCGCGGCCCATGTGGAAGTTGAAAAGGACGGCTCCATCTCCGGAAAGGGCAAGCAGTCTGGCGGCCGCGCCATCTTGCCGCTGGCAGTTCAGAACAACTGGTTCTTCGTGGGCAACGCTAATGACAAGGATCGCGGCGAAATCGTCTTGACGGTCGACACGATGGCACATGCCGAAAAGTACGACGAGCTTTCCGAGGAGATCAACCGCTCCGCACCGGTGCTCTTCGAGCAGGTGCAGTTCCCAGCGCCGAAGGAGCCTAAGGCTCCGAAGGGCCCGAAGGGAGAGCAAGGCGCACAAGGTGCACAGGCACCGCAGAACGCGCCGGGTGCTAACGCTCCAGTGCAGCAGTTCCCGGGGCAGCCGGGCCAGGTGCAGCAGCCGGGCCAGCTAGGTCAGCAGCGTGGCTTCGGTCAGCCAGGTAGCCAGGGCGGCTTCGGCCAGCCGGGCAACGGGCCGCGCCAGAACCCGCAGCAAGGTGGCTTCGGCCAACCAGGTCCGCAGGGAGGCTTTGGCCAACCGGGTAACCAAGGCAGCCAGCAAGGCGGCTTTGGCCAACCGGGCGGCCAGGGCGGCTTCGGCCAGCCGGGCAACGGGCCATGGCCGCAGGGGCCTTCCTTCGGAAACAACTAGTCCGAACCAGAACGCAAGCAGAACGCACAAGTTGAACACTTAAAGAGACATCCCGAAAGGTTTTAAGAGCAGATGAAGAAGTTCCTCGTAGTTGGCTGCGGTGGCTCCGGCGCCAAGACCTTGGCTTTTATCATGGACCAGCTCAAGGCGGAGCTGCGCACCATCGATCCAGACATCACCGAGCTGCCCAAGGCGTGGCAGTTTGTGAACATCGATGTTCCCCTCGAAGAGGAGGCCGGCCCGCAGAAGCTGCCGAACGTTACCCAAAGCGGCGGTCAGTATGTGGGTATCGGCTCACGCCAGCATTACAACCAGTTCGATGCTGGTATCTCTGAAACGTTGGGCCGCTTCGGCAAGCTGGGCGAGATCGCCACGTGGGCTTCGCGTACGCCGCAATCGAATGACACAAAGCTTGCCGACGGCGCCGGCCAGTACCGCGCCATCGGCCGCATCCTGACCCTGCGCCACCTGAAGGACATCCGCAACGCATTGAACGCGGCGGTGTCTGAGATGTTTACCCAGGAAGCTATCCAGGAGCTCAACGAGCTCAATTACAAGCAGTCAAAGAAGCGCACCGATACTGGTTCCTCCGCGCCGGTTGTGCTGGTTGTTTCCTCCATGGCAGGCGGCGCAGGCGCTTCGATGTTCCTGGATGTCTGCCGCGTTCTGACCACCATCAAGAATCTCGATCCGACCAGCACGCTGGTCTTCATGTACACCCCGGAGATCTTCTCCGACAACAAGGCAGAGGACATGGCCGGCGCATGGCCCAACTCCCTGGCCATGTTCGGCGAGGTCGTTGCATCCCAGATGGGTAACTCCACCGCGCATGACCGCGCCATCTTCGAGGCCTTTGACATGGGCACCCCGCCAGAGGGCCCGACTTTCGGCCGAATCTTTCCCATCGGTTCCAAGATGGGCACCACCGGCTCCCGCTTTGGCGATGGCTCCGCGATGTCGATCTACCGCGGCCTGGGCCGCGCGCTGGCCGGTTTGATGGCCTCGACCCGTGCGTCTGACAACCTGGTCTCTTATGCGTTGACCAACACTCCTTCCGGTGATGGCGGCCGCCGTTTCTTTGGCTGGGACCGCGATCAATCGCAGGGCGGTACCCCGTGGGCCCGCCTGCCGTGGGGTTCGCTGGGCTATGCGCAGATTTCCATGGGCCGCGATCGCTTCGCCGAGTATTCCGCGCAGCGCCTGGCCCGTAGCTCCTTTGAGCGTCTGCTCAACGGACATCTCGATAAGGCCAACCCAGAGGCCGGCGAGATGCAGATTGCAAAGCGCCTTGATGAGCGCCTGCCGGGCCGCTTCCAAGACATGATGTTGGATCCGAGCTGGGCGATGGGCGGACCTATCGATCCGAACTCCGCGTATAACTGGCTGAACACCGTATTCGGCGGCATGGGCCAGCCAGCTGCCGAAAACGCAGCGCGCAGCCTGCGTAATTTCATCCCGGTAGGGGAAGGGCGCAACGTTAACGAGTGGCGCGCAGAGCTCATGCAGAACCTGAGCGATCCACAGAACCAGCAGTACATCGCGGGAATGCTCCAACAGGCGGCGTATGACACCACCTATCGCTTCGCTAACTTCTTCTCAGACAAGGTCTTGAGCACGGTCGAGGGCGAGTTGGCGGCAGTGGGCCTGCCTTATGTTCGCGAGATGCTCGATCGCGTCAAGGACGTCTTGGCCAGCGGCGACCGCCTGCAGCCGCAGCTTAATGAGTTCTCTAATTCCTTCCAGAACTTCGCCGTGCTTGCGCTTCCGCAAGGCGCGGAGCCGATCCTTAGCCCGCTGACCGGCAAGGGTCAGATGACGGATCCAACGCCGACTGTCAACGCTCTACTGGGCCTTTATCACCAGCAGTTCTATCACTACTTCCTGTTGGCTACGGCGCATATTCTGCAGGACGTTCTGCAGGATTACGTCGACGAGAACCTCTTCCATCTGCAGCGTGAGCTTGGCGACGCCCATAAGGTGCTCGAGAAGGCAGCACAGTCACGCCCGGAGACCAACAAGCTGGCAGACGTTCGCACCAACGAGGTCAACGCCTGGCCGGAGGAAGTAGACGAGGTCGTTGAGTCCCGCTTCAAGGGCGCGGAAAACGAAATCATGTTGACCGACGTCAACGCGTTTATCACCGACTACCAAACCCAGATGTTGCGCACCATTCAGGGCCAGCAGTCCACTGCCGATGTGCAACATTACGATCAGGCTTACCCATTCGCGGTGCGTGCGGTCATTCGCGGCGAGTGGGATTCGCTGGATGCCAACAAGGCACCGCGGGATACGCTGGCGCCGCAGAAGCGCACCAACGATGAATACAGCAACCGTGCAGGTTGGGTATCCAAGCACCTGTCGCAGCATCCGCAGACCGGGGAGCGTCGCGAGTCCCAGCGCGCACAGTACCGTTCGCGCATTCGCCCGGCAGATCTGCTGGAGCGCTCCCGTGCGTGGATTAACCGCCGCGACTATGAGTTCTACAAGTTCAACTCCGTGGATCTGCGCAGCTACCTGATGCTGACCCCGGATATCAACGAGGTGGAGCACTCCCAGCGCATTGACCGCTTCGTCAACGCCTTCCAGTTGGCGCTGAGCTACGCCCGCCCGTTGGCTGCCGTGTCCAGCGACATGGTCCAGCGCATCCACGGCAAGGACGTGCAGTACACCTACTCCTTCTCTGATATTCCTTTCGAGGCTTTGGGCAGCGAAGAAACCGGCATCGTTCCACGCCTGGGCGAGCTGCTTTCTACGCCTTCTATTGACGAGCCATCGCAGGTGGCGTTGCGTAACTCGCTGAACATGTCCGAGCAGGTACAGCACATCGAGATCTTCGGTTCCTACCCGAACTACTCGCCGATCGTATTTTCTTCCATGTTCGGCTACATCGCCGAGGACATCGATAAGCAAGAAAACTTCGATGGTTCCTACTGGTCGGAGCGTCGTACCCGTCCGCTCGCGGCGGCACTGCCGCTGACTGAGACCGAGCGTCAGGCCATGGTTGCAGGTTGGATCATCGGCCGCATTACCGGCCGCATCCACATCTCCAACCCGGATTCCGATAACGCCGCGGCACATATCTACGACGACACCGCCAATGGCGTAGGCGATTGGGTACCTTTCCCGAACCCGATGCTGATTTCCCCGCGCCGCATGGTTAAGAAGTCCGACTGGATGTCTTCCGTGCTTGAGTCCATCTTCATCGCGTACGCGAAGGTACAAAAGAATGGCGCATACGGCTTTGCCTCTTCCTTGTACCCGTACCAGTTGCTGCGCGGGCTTTACGACGACGGCCAGGACTTTGCGCACTCTGGTGCTTCGACGCACCCACTGGTCCACCGTCTGGCGGCCTTCCTGCGTGATGGCACCGTGCCGGGCCGCGGCGTCGTCGGCTCCAGCATCCAGGATCGTTATGAATCCTTCGTTGCGGAGCTCGATAAGTTCGTCCGCGGCGCCGATCACTTCATTCCGGGTGGAATGAATTCTCTGCCGGGTCAAGGCATGGATGACAAGCCATTTGCAAACATTCGCCGCCGCGACGTCGCCTCCGCTACGCCGTACTACCGCGACCTGGCGCCGGACGTCGTCGTCATGGCACAGCGCATCCGTGATCTGCTGGGCCAGGCAAAGACCGCCGCGGAAACGCCCGTTACTTTTGAGGCTCCCACGAGCCGGGATTCTTCCAACCAGACCCCGCGCTTTGAGCCTGAATTCAACCTCACCGACTTGGATGACACCTTCTAATGACTAACGTACTGTTCTTTGGACACGGCGCCACGGCCGATGAGATTCGTTCCCGCCTTTTCGACCTGCGAGCTGTTGGCTTGCTGCAGAACTTCATGTGGGTGGACTACACCCAACCGACGTCGGCAGCCGCAGTGCGCTTCTTCGACGCTGAGGGAAACCCACGTATCGCCACTCTCGATGAGTCTCTGCGCAACCACGAAGGCGATATGCTCCTCGTGGTCATCGATACGCTGGATGAAAGTGATTCCTTGCAGCCAGACGCTTTGTCGCGGTGGGCGGCGGCCGTGGATTCGCGCATCGTCCAGGCCTCGAACCAGCGCGTTCGCCTGTTGCTGACCACCTTGCCTTTGCAGCCGGCACACATTGAGCCGCTGCAGGTGTGGGAGAACCTGGTGCTTTCCCCAGAAGAGGGCGGCACTCCTTCCGCTTCGCATATTCGCCCCATCATGCGCAGCGAAGATGGCTTTGCCTTGGCACAGTTCGCAGCTCCTGCCGTGGCATCCATCTTCGGCCTGTGGCGCGGAATGCAGGAGGCAGCTGTATTCGAGGCCGAATCGGGCCGGCTGATGGAAACCGGCAACTGGGAAAACTTCCGTCTCGTGCGTGCTTTCCACCGCACTATCGATGCCAGCGAGGTCGAAAATGAGGTCAAGGACCGAGTATTCAATCCGAATAATCGCCTGCCGCGTACCCGCGTGAATAACACCAGCTACACCGAGCACGCTACCGATCCGAACGCGCTTACGCAGCACTACGCGGATACTCTCTTTCACGCTTTTGGTGGCAGCCTGATTTCCCAGGAAATCCCGCTGGAGACCCCGAAGACGCAGAAGATCGGCGCGTGGGCTGCGCTGCGCGATAACCTGCGCCTGTACTGGGCCACCGTCATCGGCAAGCCGCAGGATTGGGTCAACGACCGGCGCGGTGCCGTAAACAGCGCAACCGCCTCGTTCCTGCAGAATCTTCTCTATGGCCGCAATTCCAACATGGAGGTGGTTTTGGATGGCCATTCCGGCAAGGGCGAGAATGCTGTATCCATCGCACAGATGCAGCAGAAGAATAACCGGACGCTGAATGAAGCCCAGAAGGTCCAATTCGACGTTGGTGATACCCCGCAGCTGGCTGGCATGTGGGAGGCCTATCATGACTTTGCGCTGGGCTTAGTTGATGGCCAGTGGAAGGAAAACGCCAACTTCGCCCCGCCGAAGGGCAATAACCAGGACGTACTCATTGTCCAGCACGGCAAGCAGTCCGTGCCCGATGTCAGCCAATCCTTCCGTGGTTTCCACCCACTGATGAACCGCACGGTGGGCTATGAAAACGAGGCGCAGGCAACGATTGCACCTTTCGATCCACTCGCTGCGGAGAAGTTCGCGGCTGACCTGGAGTGGACTAGCCAGAGCACACAAAACACTGAGATCAACCGTAAAAAGCAGCAATTCGCGGCATGGCGTAACCAGCACCAGGAAACCTTCGCATGGAAGGTCGGCTCTGGTTTGGCCGCAAGCCTGCACTCCGCGCGCCAGCGCGAGGCGCACTTCGAGGACGTCGCCCGCCAGCTCAGCGAGGAAGCCAAGGGCTTTGCCGAGCGTGACTTCAACGCCGAAAACCGCAAGCTGACCACCAAGCTGCGCGCCATGTGGGGCGTGCTAGGCGCGATTTTGCTCGTGCTCATTTACCTGTGCATCTCGCATTACAACAGCGACTTGCGGATCTGGGATTCCATGCCCACCCTGGACTGGAAGTGGACCACCCTCGGCGTCATTGTTTCCATCGCCTTGTTCCTGGTTTGTTCCTGGCTTGCCTTCACCAAGGCACAGCGCGAAATCTACGATTACGTGCAAAGGCAAAAGCTCAATCGCCAGAACCAGGAGATTGCCGCGCGCAACATCGTGCTCGCAGCGGGAGACATCGACCGCAACATCAATGCATACGGTCAGTTCCTGAGCTGGTCTTCAGTTCTGGGTCGCGCAATCTATGCGCCATTCGGCTTGAAGTCCACCACCAGCGACCACCTGCGCACCCCGGAATCCGGCTTGCCGGATAACGCGCGTATCGGCAAGGCAAAGGTCACCGACGATGAAACCAGCCGCATGGCCGAGGGAATTCGTTCCCACGTTTTCTCTGAGGCCTGGGCTCATAAGTCTTTGCGTGGGCTCGTGGATTACATGAATTCTGTCTTCGAGCGTCACCAGGTGGGCAACGGTTCTATCCAGCCGAGCGCCATGTGGGGCATGCGCGGCCAGTATTCGAAGTCGCCGCTGGACATGATCGCTCGCAACCTGGATCACCCAGCGATGGCGGATCGAGATTTGAAGCCGCAGGTCTGGCACAGTGCGATTACCAATCCACAAATGACGGGCAGCATGCAGCAGTTCCTGTCCAAGGTGACCTTCTTGGACGATAATCGCAGGCAGGAGCAATCCACCCAGCAGTTCATGGCGGGTATGAGCGAAGAAAAGGGCGCTATGCAGGCCTTCAGCAATGAATCGCTGACCACGTTGGGCGCTTCCGATGGATACACCGAGATCGATCCTTCCCGCACTCGCATCATCGAGGTCGATAGCAATACCGCGCTAACCAGCCAGCTTTCGCGTTCTTTGACCGTGGTGCAGTTCGGCCGCATCACCGATTTCAAATACTTGCTGCCAAAGGAAGCGCAGCCGGAGACGGAAGCTGCTTTACCTTCCTTCGCAGATGCGCTCAGTGGACTGGACGAAACCGACCACATGGACTCTTTCAACAATGCTTCGCAGGTGCAGCCGGGCCGCCACAGCGCCGGCGAGGGTTCCACCGGCTTTAGCTTTGGCCGCCACAGCCAGACGCCGTCGCTCGATGACTTGGACGAGACGTTCTAGGAGCAATCACCAAGATGACGCAATCACCCAAGATTACGGATATTCCGCTTTCGCAATTACTCCCGCTGCACGATTTGGAGCAGGTCTCGGCCGAGGACGTGCGTCGGCACATTGCACCGCAGTACGGCGAGTTTGCAGAACAAATCGCGGCGGTATTCAACGGCAGCGCCGTTGCGCATCCGGAACTTAACGCGGCCAATCTCAACCCGCAGCCGCCTGCTCCGGAGCCCCAAACGGGCGCCACCCTATCCTCCTTTGGAACTTCGGAGATCAAAGACATGAGTCCCAAAAAAGAAGACCCACAGTCGCCACAGCCTGGTAACAAGGACATCGACTGGGCAGCGGAGCTTGCCAAGCTCAAGGCCAAGGAGAACGTACGTACCCAGGTCAACGAGGACGATTACACCAACCTGCCGGCAGATGCATTCAGCGCGCCTTATAAGGGCAAGCAACCAGAGGGTTGGGTAGTGCCTGAGATGCACGCTGTGGTTGAGGTCCCGGAAACCACCGATGCAGCGGCAGAAGCAGAAGAAGATCCTTATGGCTACGAGCAGCCGACAGAGGATAATTCGGACGTTCGCCACCCGGTGCGCATTTGGTGGGAGCCGGTTTCTGCGCAGCCGGGAGAACTGGTTTTCTACCGCGTCGTCGCCGATGACCGAGAGATGATTGCCTCGCCGGAAGCAGGCGAGACATTGATGATCACTCGCGGCACCGCTTACCGCGACATGGATCCGGGTACGGCCGGTCTGCGCCACTATGCGGTGTGGGCTTATAAGGGAGCCGATCTGGGAGAAGCGATTAGCAGCCAGCCGCTGTTTATGGGCGAGACGGCAGTGGTCTTTCCGCCGGTCAACGTCAAGGTGACCACCATCAAGGGCGCAATCCAGGTCTCTTGGGACTTGCTGGAGGGCCATGAGGCCGCCGTCGTTTATGCATGCAAGGACACCGAGCGCGACCTGCTGTCCCCGCGGTTTGAGCAGGACATCGAAAGCAGTGGGCGTAAGGCCACCATCCGTGTGCAGGAGGCGGGCCAGACCATGGTTGTCTCCTTGCAAGGCCAGGCGCAGTTCCGAGATGGCAGGTTGACCAGCTCGAATGAGACGGTAGTGCAGCATTCGGTGAAGTTAGCCAGTGAGCTAGAGAAGATGTCGCTTACGCGCTGTGAGCGGGAGAATGCTGGTGGTCACGACAACATCGAGATTGAGTGGAACTCGCCGAAGACGGGCGAAGTCAAGATTTATCTGACCCCGCACGCCCCACGTCCGGAGTTGCGCACCAAGGCTATCGATAAGTCTTATGTGGAAAACGCGTTTGCCGACGCCGTGACTGAAACGCGAGGCGCAACCCCACCGGATTCCGTGCAGAACACCACGATGCCGTGGCCTTCTGATTGGTACGAGGTTTATGTCACCCCGGTCAACTTCAACGAGGCCGACGCATGGGTCGGTGAGTCGCGCGTTCTGCAGCGTGTGCTGCCCATCGGGGAGGATGAAGTGCGGCTTATCGAGCGCGTGGATAGCCAGTTGATTTCCTTCACCTGGCCGCGCGGCGCCACGATGGTGGAGTGCACGACCAACAGCGGCACTACCACGGTGCGCGAGGAGGAATACGAGTTGCAGGGCGGCATTCGCCTGAAACTCGAGCGCCACAGTGACGTCGTGCGCTTGCGCCCGTTTGCCATGTTTGCGGGTAAAAGAACTGAGGCCCGCGAACAGGTCATTGAATACCCCGGCCTGCGCACGGTGACTTATGACTTCCACTATGACTTCAGCACCCGGCAGCTTGGCGTGTACCTGTCCAGCCTGGACATGGGCGATAGGCGCCCATTTTCTTGCCAGGTGATTTATAACCCGGTGCGCCTGCCGCTGTTTGCTGAGGATGGTGTGCCGTTGAAGCTGTCTGGCATGAACACGGACCGCTACACCAGCCAGGGCCTGCACCAGGGCACTTTTGAGCAGCCTGATTTCATCGTGGACTTAGACCAGCGAACCTGGAACGGCGGCTATGTTCGCCTGTTTGCGGTCGAAGACTTTGCTACGGGTGATTTTTCCGCGCAATCTTTCAACCCTGACTTCGGCCACGACTTCAGCTTGGGCCAGCAGGGCAGCTTCGATTCTGATTCGGCGTCGCAGTTCAATGCCACTGATAGGACGGTCGTGGTAGAAAGCGGCGTCGCCCAGCGCTTGCGCTTTGACCCATTGCCTTCCCCGCAGGATGGCGCGCAGAACTTCCAGCAAGGAGGGCAGTATTAATGGCGGGTGCTTTTAGCTTTGCATCCTTCTCGCGCGGCAACGGTCGGGCAGGTGGCTGGGGAGTGGGCGCAGTAAGCGGGGATATTTCCCAGGAGCAGCTGCAGGAGCTGGTTAGTTTTGTCCCAACGAGCTTGAACAGCGGTGCGCCTATCCCGGACTTTCCTTCGGCTCAGGAGCGCGCGGAGCTGGTGCGCCGCACTGCGGTATTCACGCTGACCGAGGAGGGCGAGCAATGGGTCACCATGGTCTCCGTTCCCGCCGGCATCGACGCCACGGGCCGCGGCGGCAACGTCTTTACCTATACCGCGGTTTCAGACGGGGGAGTGCCGCCCGCACCGGCGGACGTGCTGTATTCGCCGGATGTGCCGACGCCTTTTTCCATCTTTGAAGTGGACAAGGTGGAGATCCCGGAAAAGATTTCGCGTAAAGGTCCGCTTGCGAGCGATGCGCTTATCGACGACTTCTTGGCCGGCGAATTCCGCAGCCCTGCCGCGTTGCCAGCGCCCTTCAAGTCTGTAGTGCCGCATAGCGACGCCGCCTATAACGCGCGCTTGGTAGAAGCGATGGCGAAGGTGCTTTCTTCGAAGAAGAAAACTCTCGTCATCTTGGTGGCTCCCGAAAACCAAGCGGCCTTTTGGGTTGCTGCCGCAGCCCGCGAGGTAGGCGAGCTGGGATTCGGATTCTCTACCTTTGAAAAGCCAGCCGCCATAGCTGAGCTTCCACTGGGAACTTCGACCATGGTGGTGGTTCCTGAGTCCGAAAAGTTGCGCCTTGCCGAGCTGACCAAGGCCCGCGCTATTCCTGGCAATCCGGTGATCTTCGAACTGGGCGAGCCACTGCCGGACTTGAGCGCCTACGAGGGCGCTGGGGAAATAGCGTCGGCGCCGACCCCAGCACCGGCAGCAGTAGAGCCAGAGGCGAACTCGCCTTTTGTTGACGAACCCGCACAATCTGTGGCCGAGCCATGGGCTGAGTCGCCGGCCGCAGCTGCCGCAGACTTGTCGGCTGCGTCGCAGGTAAACCCTTTCAGCGAAAGTGCGCAATCTGCGCCACGGGGCGAGGAAAACGGGGCATCGCCAGGCATCGCGCAAACGGAGCCTGCACCGACCGCAGCAGCTGCAGCGGCCCCTGCGGCGCCGGGTGCGAACGCCGTCCTTCCGGGGCTTACCTCAGATGAACTGGAACAGCTGCGAGACTTCGATCCAGCTTGGTGGATGGGTTACCTGAAGAAGCATCGGGGGCGTGCTATTCACTTTGCGCTGCTGCATCCTTCCTGCTTCCCCGAGGGAACGCGGGTCTTTGCGCTGGCGGCAGCATTGGCTTCTTGGGTGAAGTATTTTCCGGCCGATTATAACTTCCTAGTTTCGCAGGCTTTGTGCGGCATCGACACGGCGTCGCTGGATCAAGCGCGTGCACTCACTATCGAAAGATTTGCCCCTGTTATTCAGCCTGAGGAACGGCGGAGTGCGGCGACTGGTGAATTAGGACGTTACTTGAGCGAGATTTTTGCAGAAATAATTCGAGCACACGGTTTCACGGAAAGTTAAAGACAATGGCTAAATACACTTTGAAAGACGGGGAATCTCGTCACCTTACAATCACTGACACCATTCGCGTCGAGGCTTTCGAAATCGGTGCGGGTGGCGCGCAGGTTGAACTCGCTATCGTGCCCGAGGGTGTGGATTACACCCGCGTAGATGACCTGCTGCTCATCGTGCATGCGGTTACACAGGATGCGACGATCCAGGTGCGCCCGAAGGGCTTCGGCACCTTTGGTTTGCGCAGCGAGATTCGTTTGAATATCAGCAACGGTGAGGACACCGTGAGCTTCCCGCGCGTGCTTATCGACGGCGCGGAAGATAGCCCCGAGCGTCTCGCCGAGCTGCAGGTTGAGGGCCAGCAGCTGCGTCTTTCGGCCTTTGGATCTTCCGAGGGCGCAGGAATCACCGATTCGGCGCGCGAGGTCCGCTCAAAGATGCGCCGCGCGGCGCTTGATGACGCTGAGCTGGCCGATGCCATCGCCGTCATCGATAGCTCTGCTTCCATGCAGGTCAATACTTCCGATGGTGCTATCGAGCTGGCGGCGAAGTACATAAACGCCCTAGCGGATTCCTTCACGAACTTCACCGCGACCGATGGGCAGGAACGTACCGCTGGTCATACCGTAAGCGAGCTGCAGAGCTTTATCACTGGTGCTATCGATGCCGGTGCTGACCGCGTGGGGCGCCGCCAGTGGAAGGGACATGACTTACACGAATCTTCCTCGCTGTTTATCTATGTAACCGACAGCCCTACTGCCGCGATGCTAAGCGGTGAAAAGCCCGCCGTGGTGATTGTGGTTAGCCCGATTGCCGAGCAGGAGGTTGAACTCGCTCGCGCAAGTGCAGGCGAGCACCCGGTGGCTTTCGTGGTGATTGACCGAGACGACGTCGATAAGCAGCGCAGCGCATTCAACAGCGATCTTGCGCGCCTATCCGATGAAGCGGCAGCGATGCTCAAGGAGGAGTACTAATGACCAGCACCGCCGCATGCCCGTGGACTTTCCGTCCACTGGAAAAGGGCGCTACCGAAAGCCCTTATAACAACCGCGAGCTGTTGCCGGACTGGACGGAATCCGTGACCCACTGCGTGGCCATGGCCGGTGCACGTAACTCCGGCAAGTCGCTGTATACCGCAGTGATGGTCAAGCAGCTCAAGCAGCTTGCGCACAAGCACGATCACTCCGTGCTGGCGGCCGATGAATCCACGGCGCAGCGCTATGCGGAAAAGTACGAAAACCCGCTTTTTAAGGAAATGCAGAGCATGGAGCCCACCCCGAGCGCCGTGGCCACCGATGCTTATCAGCGTGACCCGCTGATCTTTGATCTGGGCCGTTGGCCAGATGCCGAAGGCGTAATGCGTACCAATTATCTCGTCTTCCGCGACGTTGCCGGCGAGGACCTGGAGAACCTGCCGGAGCGGGAAGAAGACCGCGAAGCGCTGTCCTTCTTCAAGTACGCCGACCTGGTTATCTTCCTGTTTGACCCGCTGCGTGAGCGACAAATCCGGGACTACCTGCACGGACTTGTTCCGGACTTTGGTGAGCTCGGTGCCGAGCCGACGCAGGTGCTGGAAAACCTCATCACGCTGATGGGAACGGAGTGCCCGCCGCCGCTGGCAGTGACCATCTCCAAGTTCGATACGCTGCAGAAACTGGAGCATAACCCGAATACGCCGTGGGCCAAGATTATGGGCAACGCGGGCGCTGCCTTCCGCCGCGATACCGGCTGGAACTTCCACTTCGACGATTCCTACGTCCTGCACCAGGAAGTGGACTCCTTGTTGCGCTACCTGGAAGCCTTCGACCTCATCAACATGGTCGCCAACGTCAGCAAGAACGGATACCGGTACTTCGCGGTCTCCGCTCTAGGCGAGGCGCCGACAGGCCGGCACCTAGCACGCAGTGGCATCGCACCTTTCCGCGTGCTGGACCCAATCCGTACGCTGCTTAGCGGCTACGGCGTATTTGGAAAGGATGTCCAGTGACTTTCGGTACGCCCAACGGAAACCAGCAATTTGGGGTTCCTTCCCAAGGCGGTGCTGGCGAAGCACAGTTTGGTTCCCCTGCGATGCCGGTCAGTGACTACCGCTATGGGCAGGTTGCAGACCAACAGAAGGCGGCGCGCCGGGCCGCCGATATGTCCGCCTGGCGGGCGCCGTGGGCGCTGCAGATCGCTGCGCTTTTTGTGCTGGGAATCTCGGCCTACATCGTCTACTACGTATTTGAGCTCGTGGCCTCCGAGCGCGTTCCCGAACACTTGAACCGCATCGAGCGCCTAGCCACTGAGCTGGGCGTGGGGCTTTCACTCGTGGTGCTCGCGCTGTGCGTGCTCATGGTCTACACGCTGCATGCGCAGCACAAGGCACGCATCTGGCTGACGGTCATCCTCGCCATCGTGGTGTTGATGCTGGTGCTGCCGCACGTTTGGCCCATTTCCTTGGCAGCAATGGTAACCATCGTGCTGCTGTGGCTGCCGGGCAATAAGGAATGGTTCGGCTTTTAAGCCTTCTTAGCCAATGCCGCGAGCGCCTCCTGATTGTTCGCCGTATTAAACAGCTCATAGGCCACGCGGTACTTCTCACGTGCGGTGACAGTATCGTTCGCGGAGGTATAGCGATCCCCCAAGAGCTCAACGACTTCAGCCAAGGCGTTGAAATCTAGGGGGCTGCGCGCCGAGGCGATGGGGTGACGGCCTAGAAAGTCCATCAGGACCTGGGTGGACTTAAACATGTTTTCTGCCTCCGTGCGCAGCGTCTCGGAGAATAAGACGGTCCAGCGTGCGGCGATGGGCAGCTCCGTGTACTTGAGTGCGTTGACGTACCGTGAGGCCAAGATATCGTGTGCCTCATCGCGGTCATTGTCGATGAGGAAGACCTCGACCTTGCGCAGCAGCATTTCTAGCTCGCGGGCTTCATTGCCGTTGCGGGAGTATTCCTTAGCCGCAAGGCCGTAGAAATCAGCTGCGGTTTCGCCCGTGGTATCGGTATTGTTGCCGGCCGCATCAGCGTAGAAGCGTGCCAGCATTCCCGCAGGCAGCGTGGAATATTCGGGGCTGAGGTGGTACTTGCGCAGGATCTCGTTGCTCTTGTTCGCCACGTGGCTGCGCGTCGCGAAGGAAGGGCAAGCCCACAGCGCGCCGACAGCGGATTCGAGGAGGATAGACAGGGCCTTCGCGAGGGCGGTGCTTGGGTTCGGCGCCGCGCTGACTGGGGAGGCCGGAAGCGAGTTTTCCTCGCTGAACGCAGCGAGCTGGACTTGGCGGTTGATGTCGACGAACTCCTCGCTGTGCTCTTTGACGTTCTCACTCTTGGCTGTCTCGAGGCGGTCACGCAGCTTGTTTAGCTGCTCTTCGAGGGTGCCGGTTCGCTCGCGCTCTTCCGGTTCTTCTGGCTCTAGCTCTGCTGTTTCTTCTGCTTCGGCTGCTTGTGCTTGCTGGGCGGCTAGTGCTGCCTCGGCGGCTTTGGCGCGTTCTTCTTGTGCTCTTGCGCGCACGGCTTCTTCGGCGGCGCGCTTTTGCTCGGCGATGTTTTGCAGCTTTATTAGTTGGGCGTCGTCTCCTGCCTGGGCAGCTTTCTTGGCGTATGCCCATGCCTTCTCGGAGTCTTGCAGAGCATCGTAGTAAAGGGACGCGAGCCTAAAGCCGCGGCTGGTGATGGCCGGATTACCAGCTAAGGCGCCGAGGCTTGCGATGCGCAGCGCGGACTGGGCCGCTGCGGGGGAGGTTGGTTCCTGGCAGATAAGCAGGAGCATGAATGCATTGAGCAGGTCAGCGGTAGGCGCTACGTCTTCAGCTGAGCCCACGAATTTATCGTCACCGATGACTTGGCTTAAAAGCGCGCCGATTTCTTTTAATTCCGCCGCGGGAAAAGCGGTGTCGTTGTCGTAGCTTTTCGCAATTTCCAAAAGCTCGGTGGCACGTTGAGCATTGAGAATAGGGTAAGTCACATCGGTAGGCATGGGGCAGATTTTAGTGCAGGAACATATAAATTTCGCTCGTACACTAGATTCCATGGATTCTCACACCCACGCTGGACGCTACGCCCCGAGCCCTTCCGGGGATCTCCACTTCGGAAACCTCCGCACAGCCCTTCTGGCATGGCTTTTTGCGCGTTCTTCAGGGCGGCGCTTCGTGGTGCGCATCGAGGACATCGATAAGCAGCGCTCCTCGCTTGATGCAGCGCAGCGCCAATTGGAAGATCTGGCCACGCTCGGAATCGACTGGGACGGCGAGGTCATCTACCAGCAGGATAGGGAAGCCGCCTACAGCGCGGCCTTGGGGAAGCTGCCGTACTATGAGTGCTTCTGTTCGCGCAAAGACATTCAGGAAGCCGCTCGCGCCCCGCACGCGATTCCGGGTCAATACCCGGGAACCTGCCGCTATCTTGATGAGGAAACCAAAGCGCAAAAACGCGGCGAGCTTGCCGCGCAAAGCCGCGTGCCATCGCTGCGGCTGCGTGCGGAAACAAATCAGTTCACCATCCAAGACAAGCTGCACGGCAATTACACAGGCGACGTCGACGATTTCATCTTGCGGCGCGGCGGCCAGGTAGCCGATATCAACAATCCGCAGGCGGACTGGGCTTATAACTTGGCGGTGGTGGTAGACGATATCTACCAAGGAGTCGACCAGGTAGTCCGCGGCGATGATTTGTTGAGCTCCGCCCCGCGGCAGGCTTATCTCGCGAGCCTGTTGGGCCAGCCGGCGCCAGAGTTTGTTCACGTTCCCTTGGTTCTCAACCCGGAAGGCAAGCGCTTGTCTAAACGGGATGGAGCGGTAACGCTGCGCCAGTTGCTGGAGTTTTATACCCCGGAGCAGGTGGTGGGGCAGATGGCGCATTCGCTGGGCTATACGGCAGCAAGCGCTCACGAGCTACTGGAAAAGTTTCAGCCGGAGGCGCTGAGCACTCAGCCTTATGAGTGGAGCGATGGGCGCCGAGGCGCCGCACAGGACTAATACCGGCCAGACTATTGTTTAAAGGGTAAAGCTACAAGAGCAGAGTCGGCGCGTATGTGGAGTGAGTTTTGTGGAAGTACTGCTAGTACTCATTGGTCTGATGTTGTTGACCGTGATTGTGGTGGCAGTCGGGGATAAGACCGGGCTTCCCTGGCCGGCTTTGCTTTCCATTCTGGCGGCACTGTCCATGTTCATTCCGAGGCTGCCGGACTTTGAGATTCCAACCGATCTCATCCTGCCCGTCTTCCTGCCGCCTTTGCTGTGGGCGCTGGCGCGTAGAACCTCCTGGGGCGTAATACGAGAGCAATGGGTGACTATCTTGAGCTTGTCCGTGCTCTTGGTGGTTGCTACCACGCTGACCGTGGGCATGACCGCCTATGCCTTCTTGCCTGGAGTCAGCTTGGCGGGTGCGATTCTCATCGGCGCAGCTATCGCGCCGCCTGACCCAGTTGCGGTGGAAGCAGTGGCTGAGCCCGCGGGTATCCCGCGCCGCATTATTTCCACGCTGCAGACTGAAGGCCTGTTCAACGACGCGGCATCGATTGTGGCTTTCCACCTCGCACTCGTGGCGGTGACCGATGATTCCACCATGACCTGGGGGAATGCTATCTTGAGCTTCCTTTACTCTGCAGCAGTGGCGGGTGTGCTGGGCTGGGGCAGCGGACGCCTTGCCTCCATGTTCATCGCGCGAGTTCATGAAGTGGTTGCCCGCAATGCGCTTACCTGGGTGATTCCCTTCGCCGTCTATGTAGTTGCGGAAGAACTCCATGCTTCTGGCGTTATCGCAGTCGTTATCGCCGCGGTGGAGCTGCATTCCCGCGCGCCGATTCAGGCCGAAGACCGTCTTTCCGGCCAATCCTTCTGGGAGACCATCGAGCTGCTGTTTACGGGCGTGGCCTTTGGCCTTATCGGTATGACCGTCAACAGCGCGGTACACGAGGCGGGTACCAACCTGGGGCATTCGATCATCGTTGGCGTGCTGCTTTCCCTCGTGGCCTTTGTAGTTCGGCTGCTATGGATGTGGCTTTTCTACCGCATCAATCTGCGGCGCGGAAAGCCACGCCTTGCCCCGCTGCGCCTGCAGGAAGTGCTGCTTATGGCTTGGTCTGGCATGCGTGGCCTGGTCACCCTCGCGCTGGTTTTGTCCATACCGAGCGATGCCATTGCCTATAGTGATGAGCTTTCCGTTATCGCCCTGACCGTTCTGGTGATGACCATGGTGCTGCCAGGCCTCCTGTTGCCGTGGCTCATGCGTCAGCTGGATCTCACCACGTATTCACAGGCAGCCTCTGACAAAATGCGCGCGGAAATCACCAAGCGTGCGCGCAAAGCTGGCGTGGCTTCGATGCGGAGGAAATACAAAGAATTGGACCCAGAGATTGCCGCCAATATCTCGCAGTGGTTTGAGGATCGCCTTGGTGAAGACGAGGACGGCGACGATGCCAGCACCCGTCTGCAAAAGGCGATCAAAGCTCGCGACGTCGCGCTGGCGGCGCGCCGGGTTGCCTTGGCAGGCGCCCAACAGGAGCTGCTTCGCCTGCGCCGTGACCGCAACTTCAACCCGATGATCGTGGATGAAGTACTCGAGGAAGTAGACCGCATGACCCTGGGAACCAAGACCCGCTAGGCTGGGGCCGCAAGGAGTATATAAACATGAATGCACTCGAATATGCCCAGCTGGAAGACAGTATGGATTATCTGTACGACTTCTTCGACGAGGACCTAGAAGCCCGCGTGCGCGCCGAGCGTGAATACCTGCCAGAGTCTCTGCAGGACTTGCTGGGGGATCACAGTGTGCTGGACTATATCTGGCTGTGGATTAAGGAGCCGGGTAAAAACGGTTTCAAGGCCTATCTGCGCGATGGCGGCTACTCGGAAGCAGAAGTAGAAGAGGCTTTTGTGTGGACCCGCAACGAGTGGGGCCACAACACGCCGCCGCATATTGAATGGCTAAAGGCCGATGGTTTTGAACCACCGGCCTTTGCGAATTAACTATGTCCTGCCCGATATCTTTGCTTTTTCCTAGCGGGTAGGCGTGGAATCTACCGCCACGATCTGGTGCTCCGGCTTGGAGCCATCAGCAGGGAATGCCTTGGCGATTGCCTTGGAGAAGTACTCCGCGCGCTTCTCGTTGCCACCGGTGTTGTAGTGGACGTCATCGCCCTCCAAGAACCACTCGGTCCGGGCATCGGTAGCCCAGTCATAGACCACGAGGTTCGGGTAGCGATCGCGGGAGGCCAGCAGCGCCTCGTTGAAAGGCTGCATGTTGGAATCCGCGTAAGCGCCGGAGTCACGGTTGGTGGTGGCGGTCGGCCACATTACGGGGGCTTTGCCAAGCACCTGCATGATTTGGTCCACGCGCCAGTCTTCCTCGCCGGAACCGCCCACGGCGCGGTTTGCGGCGTCGTTCACACCAGCGCCGATGACCCAGCAATCGTCCTCGCCGTAGCCCTGCTGCAACAGCTGATTAACGGAATCGAGGATGGTTGGATCCCCCTCGAGGGCCTCAACGGTGGAGCGGGCGCCGGTGACGTCTGCGACGACTTCTTGAGCGCCGACGTTCTTGTAGGTCACCTGGGCATTGAGTGAAGGATCGGAGACGTAGTCATCGGAGAACATGCCGATGGAGGTGGAGTCACCGACGTGGATGATGGTGGTGCAGCGCGTCTTGCCCTTCTGGTTCGGATCTGGGGCAGCGGAACTTGGGGCCGCGCTAGAAGAGGCATTAGGTGCTGGCGCCGCAGCCGCGGTGTCCTTCTTGGGGCCGCCTCCACCGACCTTCAAGCCCATCTGCTGCGAGCCTGGGGTTTCCTCCTGGCCCAGTGCATCGTTCCATGCGGCCGGAATGCCCATTGCAACCACGGCCGCCATAAGCGTGGCTGGAACGGTAAGGCCAAGGCGCGGCATGCCGATGCTCTTGCGCTTCGCCCACCAATTCTTCACCGGCTCGACGACGCCGTTGCGGCGGATCGGGTCCTCAACTAGCGCCCAAGAAATGGCCGCGAGGAGGATGGAGATCACGGTGACCAAGATGGGGTGTGCTACGGACCAATCTGGAATGAACACGATGGCAGGCAGGTGCCAGAGGTAGATACCGTAGGAACGCTCACCGATCCAGCGCAGTGGTGCCAGCGCGAAGAAGCGGGAGAGAAGGCTGCGCTGATCCAAGGCCGCGGCGATGACCGCGACGGTGGCGATGGAAAGAGCGATAAGGCCCCAGTTGTATAGGTGCGGCGAATAGTCCGGCAGCAACCAGAAGAGCAGGCCAATACCAACCAGACCGAGAATGGAAGCCGGGATGGTAAGTGCCCGCGGCGGGATGCGGTAGCCGCGTTGCTTGGTCAGTGCGATAGCGAGGGCAGCGCCAAGCAGAATGCCGCCGGCACGGGTATCGGTGCCCTCGTATACGCGGGTGGCATCGGCGCCGGTGTTGAACAGGAAGGCCATCCAACCGAAGGAGAGTGCGGCAAGCACCAGCGTGGAAATAAGAAGCGGCTTGCGCTTGCCACGGGTGAGCTTGAGAAGCACAAACAACACCAGCGGCCAGAAGAGATAAAACTGCTCTTCCACCGACAGTGACCACATGTGGTCCAGCGGTGCGTGGCCGGCAAAGCGGTCAAAGTAGGACTGGCCCTCCAGGATGACATGCCAGTTGTTGACGTAGAACAGCGCGCTGAGCGCATGGCCGCCGGTCTCGCCGAGCTTGGGGAGATCGAAGAAGATCGTCAGCAATACTACGGAGACCAGCATGAGCACGACTGCCGGCACGAGGCGACGGAAGCGGCGCAGCCAGAAGGTAGGCAGACCAAGGCCCTTGCCGCGCAGGTGGCTGCGCATAAGGTTGGCAGTAATGAGGTAGCCAGAGAGCGTAAAGAACATACCGACGCCCAAGTAGCCGCCGGGCAGCCAGGCTGGGTCTAGGTGATACGCCACGACGCTGAGCACAGCGACGGTGCGCAGACCGTCGATTGCGGGCACGTAAGAGGTATGTGAATCAACCGGTCTTGGCATCCGGAATTCTCCTATAGGGAAACATCAATCAAGGGGGCGGAAACGGACATCTCTCGCGCTGCTTTAAAAATGAAGGCCAGTCACAGCGCAAAGCTCCACTTACTCTAAACCCTTGTCTCGACATGTTTGGCTCTTGGGGGAGAATATTCCCCACGGTGTGGGGGTTGCGGGGTGAGTAAAAGTTTTATGTAGTTCTTTAGGCCTCGTATATACGGTGAGTGACATATTTAACAAAGTGGTTTAAAGGTGGTCTATAGATCGCGGTGTTGAAAGGCTGTGCCTTTTGCGTGCTAAGGCGAGTCTCGAAAGCGTAAGTGATAGTGCGGGTTCCGTTTAGGCCGAGAAGCTCGGGAAATAACTCCGATGTCCCAAGTTTGCTCAAGCCCTCGTCCGGGGAAGGAAAGCCGTATTAAACCGACGTCCCGCAGCTTGAAATGAATAGTTTTTAAAATGAACTACTTTCGTTCGTTGAACAATAAAGGTGCTGGTTAACGCCATGTCCGAAAGCTTAAGTAGTGTGTTCAGCGTGCGTTATGCTTGGCAAATTTTTCTAAGAGATATTGCCCGTCTTGGGCGCACCAAGAAGTCGTGGATCATTCTCATCGGTTTGGTCATTACGCCCGCGCTTTATTCGTGGGTCAATATCGCGGCCTTCTGGGACCCATATGGAGCAACCGAAAATATTAAGGTCGCCGTTGTCAATGAGGACAAGGGCGGATCTTCTGATGTCACCGGTCATATCGACGTCGGCAAGCAAGTCACGGAGCAGCTGCACGACAATCACCAGCTGGGCTGGCAATTCCTTGACGCTGAAGAAGCCGAGCGCTCCTTGGAGCGCGGGGAGACCTTCGCCACGGTGACCATCCCGGAGAATTTCAGCTCGGATCTTCTAGGCGCGCTGCACGGCCAATATGCGCAGCCAACGTTGGAGTACCGCGTCAATGAGAAGGCCAGCGCAATCGCGCCCAAGATCACCGACAGTGCCGCATCTAGCTTGGACGAACAGATCACCTCTGCATTCAAGGAGCAGGTGGCGGAGGCAGCGGCCTCCTCGGTGCGCGATGAGGGCAATAAGTTCGAAGACCGGCTGCAGCGCTCCCGCCAGCGTTCGGAAGGAGCCTTCGATAAGGCAGCAAATAACATTTCCTCCGCGCGTGCGGATTTGCGTGAGGTTAGCGATAAGCTCGGCAACTCGCAGGTCAAGATGCAAAATGCCAAGCAGACGGTGCGCGATGTTGAGCAGGCTATGACGGATGCACAAGCCGCACTTGGCGACGTCCAGAATGTCATCGCCAGCGCACAAGGCGACGTCACCGGCTATACCGATTCCCTGACCTCGGCTTTCGTCGAGGGGTCAACCGGCGTAGCGCAAGGCACCGCGCGCGCCCAGGAATCCGTCGCGGATATTACTGCGCAGCTCGACCAAGCAAACTCCCGTTTTAACTCCGCGACCCAGCAAACCAACGACGCTATTGCCGCCGGGGATGAATCCATCCGGCAGCTGCGCGATGTCGTTAATTCGCCCGCCGTAGCTCCGGGTGTGGCGGGCCCGCTCAATGATGCAATTGCCACTTTGGAGGAGGGCAACGCTGCGAATAAGCAGCTGCTGGGTAATCTCCAAGCACTCAGCAATGACAGCAATGAGACCGCCAAGTCCGTGAAGTCCACGGCGGATGCGGTCAATCAGGCGGCGCAGGATACGAAGAAGACCTCCCAGGTTCTCTCGGACACAGTCGATAAGTCTGTGCCGGAGATTAATCGCGCGATGAGCAACCTAAGCTCCAAGGTCGGTGCGTTCTCGGCTTCGCTGGACACCCAAAAGGCGACGATGGAGGAAGCACAGAACTTGCTGGACGGCGTCGGCAAGCAGCTCGGCGCAACCCAGGACGCACTTGGTTCCTTCGATTCAGATCTTGCCTCCCTGGAAGATGGTGTGGAGGGCGCGCGTGACGACGTCCGCGCCATCACCGCTCACTCGCGGACCAAGGAACTGCAGACCATCACCGGCCTGAACTCCGATGAGATTGGTTCCTTCTTCGCTGATCCCGTTGAGGTGAAGAGCGCGCCAGTCTATCCGGTGGGCTCCTATGGCTCCGCGATGGCCTCGCTGTTTACGAACCTCTCGCTGTGGATCGGTGCCTTCGTGCTCGTGGTCATCTTCCGCGTGGAGGTGGATCTCGAAGGCTTTAAGCGGCTCACGGTGGGCCAGGCTTATCTGGGCCGTTTCCTGCTCATGGCCGTGATGGCGATGGTGCAGGCCGTAATTGTCACCGTGGGTGACTTGGCCGTGGGCGTACAGACGGTAAATCCAGTCGCATTCGTTGCCACCGGCACGCTCATCGCGCTGGCTTATCTCAGCATCATCTACGCGCTGTCGACGGCCCTTGGTCACGTGGGCCGTGGCCTTGCAGTGGTGCTGGTCATCGTACAGATTCCGGGTGCCTCCGGCCTGTACCCGATTGAGCTGATGCCGAACTTCTTCCGTTCCATCTACCCGCTTCTGCCATTCTCATATGGCATCGACGCCATGCGCGAGACCATCGGCGGCTTCTATGGTCTGCACTATCTCAAGTTCATGTCCGTGCTGGCCTTGATGTTCGTAGTGGCTTTCGCCTTGGGCTTGTTGGGGCGTCGCAGCTTCGCGCACTTTAACTTGCTCTTTAACCGCGAGCTGGCCAAGACCGATCTCATCGCGGCAGAAAACGTCCAGATCGTCGGCGATGGTTACCGCTTCGCCGATGTCCTGAAGGCACTGCAAGGCCGTGAGGAATTCGCAGCTGATTTGGAAAAACGCAAGCACGATTACAGGCACTGGATCCGCGTGGCTGCAGTACTTGGCGTTGTGGGCATGGTGGTGCTCGGCATCGTGGCTGCGCTTGTGCCTTCGCAGAAACCATTGTTGTTGGGCATTTGGACGCTGTGGTGCCTGCTTATCTTGGGCATCGTGGTCACCCTCGAGTACCTGCGCAAGAGCCTCGCGCAGTCCACCGAGTTGGTGGACTTCAACGAGGAAGAGCTCCGGCACTCCGTTGCCGCCCGCGGTGAAGGTGTGCATTCGGCTTCGGCTGAGGAGGCGCAGTACCAAGACGGCGTCTTGCACAATGAAGACACTCTCGACGAAAAAGGCGAGGAGAAATAATGAAAAAGATCGGTGGAATTTTCCTGGATGATCTTCGCCGTGCCACTAGCAACGTCATGGCATCAGTCATCCTCTTTGGCCTCGTCGTTATTCCTTTGCTGTTTACTTGGTTCAACGTGTTGGCCAGCTGGGATCCTTTCTCCAACACGGGCCAGCTGAAGGTAGCCGTGGCCAGTGAGGATACCGGCTATAAAAGCGACATCTTCCCGGTTCCGGTCAACGTAGGCGAGAAGGTGCTCTCGGAGCTGCGTGCAAATGACAAGTTGGATTGGGTCATCACCGACGCTGAAGACGCCATCGACGGCACGAAATCTGGCGAGTATTACGCCTCCATCGTGCTGCCGGAGCATTTCAGCTCGGACATGATGACCTTCTATGCGGAAGGCTCCAAGCCGACCGAAATCTCGCTGTACACCAACGAGAAGAAGAACGCGCTGGCGCCGAAAATTACGAATAAGGGCGCAGAGGGCGTTTCCTCCCAGATCGCGGAGTCCTTCACACACACGCTTGGCGACGTCTCCCTAGGCCTGATTTCCTCCCTCGACGAATACCTCAACGAGTCCGACGCAAAGGCAACGTTGAAGCGCATTGAAGCTCGTGCCGATGGCATCGAAACACAGCTGCACACCGGCGCGCGTACGGCCCGTTCGATGGGCAGCCTGGTGGATTCTTCAGTGCCGCTAGTAGAAAGCGCACAACGCATCGCCAATGCGCCGCGTCCTTCGCTGTCGGGCCCAACTGGAGATCTGAACCTGTCTACGGAGTCCCTCGACGCGGCGCTTTCGCAGACTGCCGATAGCTACGATGTAGTACGCCAGCGAATCGACGAACTATACGATTCAGCGGATACCTCGCGCGCCTCGATGCAGGCCACCTTGAATACGCTGGCAGGCCAGGTGCAGGGGCAGATTGATGCCTACAAAGGCCTGCGGGATCGCGTAAATAGCGATGTGAAGCCAGTGCTGCCGGCGGAGGCCGCGCAGCTGACCAGCAACCTCGACGAGGCTATTGCGGCACAGGAGGCCGTGCACTCCCGCTTGGTAGCCGCAGCGAATGCGCCGGGTGCGCAGAAGCCGGACTTTTCTTCCATCGACCGCGCCCAGCAAGCAATCGAGTCCAGCCGCGACTCGCAGCTGCGCACCTCTGTGGGCAAGCTCCAGGACTCCCTGCAGCGCATCGGCAGTGACATCGACTCGCAGGGCTCTGGCATCAGCTTGGACACCGAGTCTCTGACTGGCGCCCGGGATGCACTGAGCACCCTTGCTCAGGAGCTGGACTCGGATGCGGACCGCTTCGGCGAGCTAAAAGATGAGCTCGACCGCGCACGCGATACCGGCGATCTCTCGCGCCTAGCCAAGGTGGTGGGCAATAACCCGGATGCCCTGGCAAGCTTTATCGCCTCGCCGGTTTCGGTGGACCGCCAACCTGTCTATCCGGTGGCGTCGTTTGGCGCGGGCATGGCGCCGCTGTATACCACCCTGGCGCTGTGGGTGGGCTGCCTGCTCACAGCCGTCACCTTGCGCACTGACGTCAGCAACCGCGACTCTTATACCGTGGTGCAGCGCTTCTTTGGCCGCTTCGGCATCTTCGCGCTGATTGGCTTCTTCCAGTCCACGCTGCTTTCGCTTGGCCTTATCTTCTTCGTGCAGCTAGAACCCGCACATCCGGTGCTGCTGTGGTTGGCGGCCTGGGTCTCTTCGACCGTATTCATGATGATCATCTATACGCTCGTGGTCTCCTTCGCCAACGCGGGTAAGGCTTTGGGCGTGCTTTTGTTGGTCATTCAGGTCTCCAGTGCCGGCGGCGCGTATCCGCTGCAGCTTTTGCCGGAGTGGTTCCAGAACATCAGCCCGTGGTTGCCGGCGACGTACACGATTCGTGCCTTCCGTGCGGCAATCGGCGGCGTCTATCACGCTGATTACTGGCTCTCGCTGCTGGTGCTGCTGGTCTTCCTGCTGCCGATGTTCTTCCTCGGCATCGTCTTGCACAAGCCGTTGCATGCCTATACCTCGAAGTTGGATGCAGCTCTCGCTGAGACCAAGCTGATGTAGCCCCGCACTAGAATTGCCGGCATGGCATTTACACCCCGCTCAGTTACTTATCGTTACGTCGACTCGCCTGTGGGCGAACTCCTCGTGGCGGCGACTGAGCGGGGTGTGGTCTATCTGGCCTTCGCGTGCGAAGAGTCCGCGGAAGTCTTGGCGCTCCTTAACAACAAGATCGGTCCGGCAACCATGGGCACAAGTCCGGTGCCGACTCTTGCTGCCGCACAGCTAGACGAGTACTTCACAGGCGCGCGCCGCACCTTCAGCGTGCCCATTGATGAGGCCCTCACCTCGGGCTTTCGCCAGCGCGTCCAAAGGCTACTGACGGACATTCCGTACGGCGCGACCACCACCTACGCCCAGCTTGCCGACGCCGCCGCAAACCCCAAGGCCGTCCGCGCCGTGGGTAGCGCCTGCGCGCGTAACCCCGTGCCGATTATCGTGCCGTGCCACCGCGTATTGCGCAGCGACGGCAGCCTCGGCGGCTACCGCGGCGGCGTGGCTGCAAAGGAGCTGCTGCTGCGCCTAGAAAGTGGCGCTCGAACGCCCTAGTCCTCGTCCCCCTAGCTCCGCCTTTGCTCTGCCAACCCAGCCGGACTCAAGAAAACGCAAATGGTCCCAACTCCGAAGAGCTGGGACCCGTGGCGGAGGATAGGGGATTTGAACCCCTGAGGGATGTGACTCCCGCACGCGTTCCAGGCGTGTGACATAGGCCGCTAGTCGAATCCTCCGTTGGAAAACATTATCAGCCTTGTCTAGAGCGGCAAAATCCGCAGGTCAATAGCGGAAAGGTGGCCCGCAAATCGCGCAGGTCGTCCGCGAGCCACGCGGGCCGAGCGCAAACTATTCGGGCCGAGCATGAATCGCGCGGCCTGAGTGCAATCCGTGCGGGCGCCGCCTCCAAATGGTGAGGTCACGTCCAAATGGTGAGGTCGACCCTTTGCGGATGGTGGTGCTGTTAACTGGTGGGGTTGCTGAATGGTGAACTCACCATCTGCACCTCACCATTTGGCCCTTTCGTGCCGCCGCGGAGTACTGATCTCCGTTTGAATGGCAGGCCGCGTTCCTAAATGGTCAAGCCTTGTCGCAATCGCTGATGTGGAAGTGGAACAGTAGGGCAGGTGGTGCGTGGATTTACCATCCTCGTTTGCCGTCTGGGTATTTGCGGTGCCTTGGGGATGTCGGGGGGATGTCGGGCGAGAGAAGCTGGGGGAGGGTGTCGGGCAGTGGCGCCGGACCTAAGAAAACGTAACCCAAGAAAACGCAAATGGTCCCAACTCCGAAGAGC
>NZ_KV814040.1:0-27009 GCF_001813815.1 Corynebacterium sp. HMSC076D02 | reverse complement strand
TGACATAGGCCGCTAGTCGAATCCTCCGTTGGAAGACTCTACACGAGCAGGCCCCAAGGAAAAATTCGTACTGCGCACTCCGGGTAGGCCGACCTGCGTCCGGCGCTAGTGGAGTAGCTGTAACAGCGGCCGCAGCGATGGGAAGGAGCGGGGCCGCGGCGATTGGGGGCAATAACGGTTTGCCGCAGGGGTAGCAGGCGCGCTAGGCTTATCGGCAGGATTCCGCGTGGCGTCCATCCTCTGAACTCCCCCAGGGCAGGAATGCAGCAAGGGTCAGGAGGCTCTGACGGGTGCGCGGGGTCCCTTTTAAGTTTTCTGGGTGATAAACATTACAAAAGCTGCACGCAAGCGTTAGTATTGGTTGCCATATATTCGCAACTACCCGCAACTAACCCGGAAGGTGGACAGGAATGTCCCTGCTCAATCTCGAAAAGTCTGAGCTCGACGAACTCGCAGCGAAGGTTCGTAAGGACTACGAGGAGCTGAAGGCTATGGGCCTGAAGCTGGATTTGACCCGCGGCAAGCCCGCAAAGGCGCAATTGAGCCTGTCCAACGATCTGCTCGAGCTGCCAGGCGCGGGCAACTATTCCGACGCCGCAGGCAACGACCTTCGCAACTACGGCAACCTTGAGGGCATCAAGGAACTGCGTGAGCTGTGGGGCAAGCTGACCAACATCGACCCAGAGCTGCTGTTGGCTGGAGATTCCTCCTCCTTGAACATCATGTTCGACCTCATCTCTTGGGCTTATGCTTTCGGTACCAATGAGTCCGAGCGTCCGTGGTCCCAGGAAAAGACCGTCAAGTGGATCTGCCCGGTTCCGGGTTATGACCGCCACTTCGCTATCACGGAGCACTTCGGCTTCGAGCTGATTTCGGTCCCTATGCTTTCCGACGGCCCCGATCTCGGCGCCGTCAAGGAATTGGTCAAGGACCCGCAGGTCAAGGGCATGTGGACCGTTCCGATGTTCGGTAACCCAACTGGCGTGACCATCTCCGAGGAGATCGCCCAAGAGTTGGCCTCCATGGAAGCCGCAGCGCCAGACTTCCGCATCATCTGGGACAACGCTTACGCGGTCCATACTCTCACCGATGAGTTCCCGGAGATCCTGCCGATTCTCGACATTGCAGCTAAGGCAGGCAACCCGAACCGTTTCTGGGCTATGTCTTCTACCTCCAAGATCACCTTCGCTGGCGCTGGCGTTGCGTTCTTCGCCTCCTCCCGCGAGAACTTGGATTGGTACCTCTCCCACGCGAAGATTCGCGGCATTGGGCCGAACAAAATCAACCAGCTTGCTCACTACCAGTTCTTCGGCTCCGCCGAAGGCGTGCGTGCGGTCATGCGCCGCCACGCGGCGCTGCTGGCTCCGAAGTTCAACGCTGTCCTGCGCATCCTTCAGTCCCGCCTGGGCGAGTACGAGGTCGCGCAGTGGACCGAGCCGAAGGGCGGCTACTTCATCTCCCTCGACGTCGTCGATGGCACCGCCACCCGCGTCTGGGAGCTGGCGAAGGATGCGGGCATCGTGCTGACCAAGGCTGGCTCTGCCTTCCCGCACGGCGAGGACCCGAATGACCGCAACATCCGCTTGGCACCTTCGCTGCCGCCGCAGGAAGAGGTCGAGGCTGCAATGGACGGCGTCGCAACCTGCGTGCTGCTCGCCGCTTTGGAGAAGCTGGGGGCTTAAGCCATCAATTCCGACGAGACTTCGTACTGGCTAAACCAGGTCATTCCCGTTCCGCTGGAGTTTAAAAACGTGGAAGGCCGCCGGCTTGGTTTAGCCGCGCTTGACGACGCCCAGTCCCTCGCCGTTACCACCACCTTCGGTGAGGTAGACACGGGGCTCAAGCATGCGGAGCAGGGCGTCGATGTGCGCTGCGAGCTGTTGACTGTGGCGCGCGCGACGCAGCCGGAGGTAGCTGCTGCGGTTACTGCGGCTGCAGAAAAGCTGACCAAGGCCCGAGGCATGCTGCCGGCCCAGCCGGGCATCATGCTGCCGGAGATACTTTCGGAAGATTCGCTCAACGTGCACCATGGTCTGCTGATCGCGCCTTATTTGTGGGGCGGCAGCACCCCTCAGCTGCCGGAGGAAGGTCGGCTGACTTTGGTCTGTCAGCTGCTGATGCTTACCGATTCAGAATATGCCTATGCGGTGGAAGAGGGCGTCGCCAAGCTGCAGGAAGCAGTAGCTGAACAGGGCGTCGATATTCTCGATTGGAAGCGCGCCGGCTAGCTGTCTCCGCCCGCTGCGGGGGAGAGTGTCAGCCGCAGAATGTAGACTGACTAACCGTGGCTCTATACCGGAAATATCGTCCAGCAACGTTCGCGGAAGTGGTCGGCCAAGAGCAGGTCACCAAGCCTTTATCCGCTGCCCTCGACGCAGGGCGTATCAATCATGCCTACCTGTTTTCCGGTCCGCGCGGCTGCGGCAAGACTTCCTCAGCGCGCATTATGGCCCGCTCGCTCAACTGTGAGCAGGGGCCTACGTCTACCCCGTGTGGCGTGTGCGAGTCTTGTGTTTCGCTGGCACCAGGTGGCCCGGGCAATCTGGATGTAACTGAGCTTGACGCGGCTTCCCACAACGGTGTGGAAGACATGCGTGAGCTGCGTGACCGCGCGTACTATGCGCCTGCTGAGTCGCGCTATCGCATCTTCATTATCGACGAGGCGCATATGATTTCCGCCTCGGGCGCCAACGCGCTTCTGAAGGTGGTGGAGGAACCACCGGAGCACGTGATCTTCATTTTTGCCACCACCGAGCCGGAAAAGATCATCGGCACCATTCGCTCGCGTACCCACCATTACCCGTTCCGCCTGCTGACCCCGCCGGCCATGAAGGGCCTGTTGGAGCGCACTGTGGCTTCGGAGGGCGTGCACGTTGATGACACGGTGTATCCCATGGTCATCCAGGCCGGTGGCGGTTCCCCGCGTGATACTTTGTCCATTCTGGATCAGCTCTTGGCTGGTGCGGGGCCTGACGGTCTGACCTATGACATTGCGCGTCCGTTGCTGGGCGTGACTGACCTAGGTCTGTTGGATAAGACCATTGAGGCGCTTGCCGAGCAAGACAAGGCAGCCTTGTTCATGATCGTCGACGACGTCATTGAAGCCGGCCACGAGCCGCGCCGATTTACCATCGACCTTTTGGATCGCCTTCGCGATCTCATGATTCTGCAAGCAGTGCCGGGTGCTTTGGAGGCCGGCTTGGTCTCGGCGCCGACCGACCGCGGCGAAATCCTTTTGGCCCAAGCCCAGCGTTTCACCGGCCCGCAGTTGGCTTACCTGGCAGAAACCGTCAATAGCCGCATTTCTTCGCTGCGTGGCGCTACTTCGCCGCGTCTGCTTCTGGAGATCCTGTGTGCCCACCTTCTGGTTGGCTCCGCGCCCGCAGCTGCCGCCGCGGGCCAGACTGCTGCGCTGCCACAGGGAATGCCTGCTGGCTCACCGCAAGGCGCTTCCGCTGGAACGCCTGCTGCCGGTCAAACAAATGCCGCAGCGTCCAACCAACCTGCACCCGCTACTGCCCAAGCCCAAGACCCAGCAGCCGCAGCTGCCGCCATTATTGCTGCCCGTCGCAACCGCCAGGCTCAGCAGCAGGCGCAGCAACAACAGCAGCAGGCCCAGGCGCCGCAGGCTCAGCCGCAGCAACCGGCACAGCAGGCTGCGCAGCAGCCCGCCCAACCCGGACAGCCGGTGCCGCAAGCACAGTCCACTCAGCCGGAACAATCGGCATCTGCACAGCAGCCGCAGCAGTCCGAGCAACAGCCAGCCGAGCGCGCCGAACAGGCGCCTCAGCAGCGAACCGAGACTCAACCTGTACAGGAGTCTGCTCCGGAGCCAGCCAAGGAACCGGCACAGCGGTCTGCTCAGGAACCAGCACAGGAGTCTGCTCAGGAACCAGCGCAGGAACATGCAGTTGATGTCGCGGAGCAAGTGCGTTCGCAGTGGTCGAACCTTCGCGCGGCCGTGGGACGTCGCAACAAGGTTGCAGAGATCATGCTCGCTGAGGCGCGCGTGCTTGGCTTCCGTGATGACACATTGATTTTGGGACACACCACTGGTGCCCTTGCGGAGCGAATCAATTCGCCGTCCAACAACGATGCAATCGTGGCAGTTCTTAAGGAAGAGCTGCGCCGTGACATCAAGGTCAACTGCATTATCGGCACCAACCCGAAGGCAGCAGGCTTTAGCGAAAGCACTCCGCGGCAGCAGCCAACGTGGAACCCAAACCAGCAACAGCGCGAGTCCGCTGAGCCAGAACAGGAGTCTGAGAGGCCTAGCCCGCAGACTGAACCCGAGCAGCAATCGGAGCAGTCTGCCAGCGCATCTGCGTCTGCATCTGATGATCCGTGGGGAGCACCGCGACCTATCGGCACGCAGAACAACGAGCCTGCTCGCGAAGAGAGCCCCGGGCCAGTGACACCGGCTGCGGCATCGGCGGCTGCGGCAGCCGCCACAGCGGCGGCAAGCGCGCATCAACCTGTACCGCAAGCTACTCCGCCTGCGCAGGTGCAGGCCCCGCGTCAGCAAGCAGCGAAGCCGGCACAGCAGTCATCCCAGCAGGGTGGTGACTGGCGTTCGCGAATCGCGCAGGCTTCACAGGTGGCACAGAAGCGTGACGAGGAATTCAACAAGATTCCGCAGTTCGGCAACGGTGTACCGCTGCCGCCCGAACCAGCGCCGGAAGACGATTTTGAGGCACCACCAGAGGAGTACTATCCAGCTGACCCGCAGCCCAGCCAACCGGGGCCGGGGCAGCAGAGCCAGGAGATGGGGGCGTCGGCAAGCACTGCGCAACCACCGCAACAGGCCTACTCCCGCGATGAACAAGAACGCGAAATGATGGAGGAAGCCCAAAACGCCGGCGAGATGGACCACCGCAGCTCCACGGAAGTTGCGATGGAACTGCTCACCAAGGAGCTAGGTGCACGGCGCTTGTAGTTAAGCGTCTGTACACTTGACGGGTAGCGAAAATCTTAAAGAAATTTACGTTGAAAGGACTTTCCATGACTGACCCAATGTCCCAGGCAAATGACATGAACGACCTGCTCGCACAGGCTGCCCGCGTGCAGGCTGAGCTGCAGAAGGCACAGGAAGAAATCCTGGCCGCACACGTTGAAGGCACCGCAGGCAACGGCCTAGTTAAGGTTGTCATGACCGGCGGCGCGGAGCTCGTTGACCTCCAGATCGATAAGTCCGTTGTGGACCCTGAGGACGTTGACACCCTCCAGGACCTCGTCATCGGCGCTTTTAAGGAAGCACACGCTGCCGCTGGCAAGCTGGCTCAGGAAAAGATTGGCCCGCTGTCCCAGGGCATGGGCCAGTCCCAGCAGGGCTACGATGGACCTTCCTTCCAGGATGTCTTCGGCGGCAACCAGTAGTCGCGCGTTAAACTAAAAGGCCGTTATTCCCCGCAGTGGGGGAAGCGGCCTTTTTGCATTTCATAGATAGGGAGAATCGTGTTCGAAGGACCTCTGCAGGATCTCATCGACGAGTTTTCGCGCCTTCCGGGTGTCGGGCCGAAGTCGGCGCAGCGTATCG
This sequence comes from Corynebacterium sp. HMSC076D02, assembly GCF_001813815.1. Lineage (NCBI taxonomy): Bacteria > Bacillati > Actinomycetota > Actinomycetes > Mycobacteriales > Corynebacteriaceae > Corynebacterium > Corynebacterium sp. HMSC076D02. Next base: position 21,473 of record NZ_KV814040.1, on the reverse strand, counting down.
CTTTTCACGTGCTGCATATGGATCCGGAGGACGTCGACCGCCTGCAAAACGCGCTCGGCGCGGTACGTGATGGCGTGACTTTCTGCCGTATCTGTTGCAACATCTCGCGCGAAGAAGTCTGCCGAATCTGCGTGAACTCGCAGCGCGATGCATCCACTATTTGTGTTGTAGAAGAGCCTAAGGACATCCAGGTCATCGAGCGCACCGGTGAGTATGAGGGGCGCTACCACGTTCTAGGTGGCGCTTTGGACCCGCTGGCGAACGTGGGCCCGAAGGACCTCAACATCTCCGTGCTCTTGCAGCGCATCGGTGGCGTGCTGCCGGACCGCGAGCTGGCGGATTCCACCCCGGACGCGCCGTTGTATGACACGACGCCGGAGATCAAAGAGGTTATCCTCGCAACCGATCCGAATACGGAAGGCGAGGCTACCGCGGCCTACCTGGTGAGGTTGTTGCGTGACTTCCCGGATCTGAAGATCACCCGCCTCGCATCAGGCATGCCGCTGGGCGGCGACCTTGAGTTCGTGGATGAACTGACACTGTCCCGCGCGCTGTCGGGTCGTTTGACGGTGTAGCTGTCTTAGCAGCCGCCCTAATTGCCGGATTGTGGCGCTAAGTTGCGCGAAAATGGCGACGATTTGGCATTTAGGGCGGCTAAGGCAAGCTGGGCTAAGGCAAGCCGCGAGCGTCAGCTGAGCGCCCGCAGTTGCGTGTCTAGAGCTGCGAGCGCGGCGGCTTTGATGCGTTGAGGCGCTCGGTGCGCAGCTTGTCCACGGCCGGGATGTCGAGCGGTTCTAGGTCTGTGAGGGCAACGCCCATGGCCTTGGCCAGCAGGAGGTCAGCCAGCTGCGGGTTACGCGCCAGTGCCGGGCCGTGCATGTAGGTGGCGATGACGCTTCCCTGGACGGCGCCTTCGGCAATGCGCTGCTCGGCGGCGTCGGAAAGATCGGCGGTGGCTGCGGTATCGGCGTTGCCCTGGCCGCGAATGAGCTTGCCCAGCGGCTGCGCGGCAGGGCCCAAGATGGTGGCACCCATGTGGTTCTCGAAGCCGGTGAGGGTTTCGGTCAGCTCCGCGGTGATGCCAGCGCCGGTCGGCTCAGAGGAGACCTCGCCGATGGCACGCTCAGCCATGGAAGCCGTGGTGGCGTCGATGAGACCGACACCGTCAATAATCTGACCCGAAGCACGGAAGGACTCGCCTAAAACCTGCAGGCCAGCACAGATTGAAAGGATCGGGCGGCCAGCCTCAGCCGCGCGGGTCAGGCCGCCATCTTTGATGAGGTGCTCCGCCGCGAGAATCTGCGCGGTGTCCTCACCACCGCCGAGTGTGTAGACGTCGAGGGAGTCAGGGACTGCCTCGCCAAGCTTGATCGGAACGATCTCAGCTGAAAGGCCGCGCATGCGGGCGCGTTGGCGAAGGACAAGAGCGTTGCCGTCGTCGCCGTAGGTGCCAAGCACGTCGGGCAGAATGAGGCCGATTTGCAACTGTGTCTTAGCCATTGGCGTTCTCCTTTACTTTGCGCTCAAGCGCCTTCTTCAAATCACGGAAAGCGGTGTAGTTAGCCAGCACCTCGATGCGGCCCGGTGGGCAGGCCTCGATGGCTTTGACCGGATCCGGGATGAGCTCGTGCGAGATATCGGCGTAGACCAAGCGCACAGCAAGGTCGGTGCCGCGCTCGCCGGCGGCCTTGACCGCGAGGTTCTCAAAGTCCTCGAAGCGTACGTCCCACAGCCAGGACATATCGATGCCGTCTGCCACGTGGCCGTTGGTGGCAATGACCAGGCCATCGGCAGAGCGATCCACCATGGACAGGGCCTCCTGCCAGCCGGCTGGGTTTTTAGCCAGCAGCAGGCGAATTTCACGGTCACCCAAGGTGATGGTGGAGTAGCGGCCGGCCACGTCGTTGACGGATTCGGTGGCGGCGATGGCCTTGGCCTCGTCCACGCCGAAGCCTTCCACTGCGGCGGCGATGGCCTGGGCGGCATTGCCGCGGTTGGCGCGTCCAGGCAGGGAGAGGTTCAGCTCCTTGTCACCCTGCGGAGTGTGCAAACCATCTTGGTCTACGCGCCAGGTTGGGGTGGGGCGGCGGAACTCGCGGCCGTCGGGAAGCGGCTTGACCGCACGCCAATCATTCTCATCACGCACGATGTGGCCGCCGGTGCGTGGGCAGGTCACGGATTCGCCGAGCCATCCGGCACCGGCGGAGACCCAGATGACGTTCTTGGCGTCGTAGGCCACGGAAGTCATGAGGACATCGTCGCAGTTGGCGATGACCAGCATGTCTGGGTGGGCTTCGACGGCGCCGCGCAGAGCGCGCTCGATCTTATTGATCTCACCGACGCGGTCGAGCTGGTCACGGGAGAGGTTCAGCAGCACCAGCGCCTGCGGATTCAGGTTGTCTGCCACGTGCGGAACGTGCAGCTCGTCTACCTCCAACACGAGGTGGGAGGCGTCTTTGCCCGCCATGAGCGCGGAGATGATGCCAGCATCCATGTTGTCGCCGCCGTCATTGGTAGCGACTTTGTGCTCGCTGCGTACAGCGGCGGCCAGCATGCGGGTGGTGGTGGACTTGCCGTTGGTGCCGGTAACCAGCACCGCAGGGCGGCCACCGCCGAGGTTAGCCATGATCTGTGGATCAATCGCGCCAGCGATAAGGCCACCGATCATTCCGCCGGCGCCTCGTCCGGTTGCGCGGGAGGCGGTGGTGGCCAGCTTGGCAGCGGTCGTGGCGGCGTTGGTACGCAATGAACGCAACGTGCCGGAAAGGTTAAAACTCATGCCCCTAGGGTAGTCGCGTCAGCCCGCGGGGCGGGTACTTGCGCGCCTAGTTTTGGCCGGAGTTTTTATTCTTGGCAGACCCATTTGCCCCGGAGCTGTTCTTTCCGGAGCTGGTTTGGCCCTTGTTGCCCTGCGAGTTTCCGCCCTTGGGCTTGCCACCACGCCGGCCACGGCCACCGCGGCCGCCACGGCGCCGCCGCCGTTTGTTGCCACCCGAGTTCCCAGAGCCGGATTTCTCCTCGTTCTTCGGATTGCCGCCGGGCTTGGCGTTGGAAGAATTGGGATTTTCGTTTGTTTGCTGACTATTGTTCTTCTGCTGGTTGCGGCCGGAGGATTTGCCCGAGCCCGACTTACGGCGCGAGCGCCGCCTATTAGCGCTGCCGGAGCGGCGATTATTGCTGTTCGGCACGTGTGCCTGACCGCGATTATTGGAATCCTTCTCTGGCTCCGGCTCGATTGCTTCTTGGATGCGCTCGAGCGCTGCAAGGAAAGCAGTGTCAGACATCAGCGGGATGCCCTTGCGGTGGGCGTGCATGGGCTTGCCAACGAAATCGGTGGTGATGTTGCAAACTACCAGCGAGGATTCGCGCGTGAGCTTTTCCGAATAGTTGAGCTCTTCACGTGCGATAGCCGCGATGATGGTGTCTGGATCTTCCATGATCTCTGGCGCGACCACGATCTCCATGCCGCGGTGCAGCTCCTTGCCAGGAACGTATTTGCCCGGATTGTGGTGCTGACGTGGGGCTTCTGCGGCGTCGACACGCACGTGCGAGCGCTGCAAACCAAAGCGATCTGCGCGCAGCTCATCTGGCGCGTATGCACTACGCGTGCCGGTTGCTTGATGCTGATAGAGGCGGTACAGCAGCTGGGTTTGCTCGCGGGAGGTGGCGGCCTCGCTGCGTTGGGCACGTTCAACGGTTGCGGTGGGTGGAGCTACATCAAGGCCGCTGCGCTTGGCGACGGCCGCGAGGCGGACATCGTTATCCCACACCCCCTGGCGGCGGGCAGTGGCCAAAGTATCGACGATGCTGACCGGGGTAGGAACGTGTCCGACCTTCTGGCGGCGGCGCCTGCCTTTATTACGGTTGCGGTTTCGCGAGCGATTCTGGCGCGCGGCGGCCATCATGGCGCGACGCGCCTCGGAGACGATGAAACCCCAGGTAAAAGGGGTATCGTGCACGATCAGAGTGCGGCCGTCAATTAGCCGATCAAGTGGCTTGAGCAGCCGCGAGAAAGACTGGCCTTCTGTTACTTCCTCAACGCTAAGTCCATGCAGGTGCCGTGGGCCCGGGTTGGTACCAGGGTTGATGACGGCGTGGAATTCTTGGCCTACCTCGTTCTTTTCGTTATAAGTCAGGGCATCGACGGCAACGAGGCGCCCGGTAGAAGGATGAATGCCGGTGGTCTGCACCGTGAGCGCGACGAAAGGGTAGGCAGCAACGGCCTCGGCCTGCGCTATTTCTTGCGCGCTTGGCTGCTTGCTTTCTTTGTCGGTGCTAGCCCGGCCGGGATTGTGCGGGCGGCCAGCAGCCAGCGCGGCCGGTGAAGGCGCGGGGGCTGAATCGGGGCCGGGGGTGGTGCTCATTGTTCTAAGTGTAGTACCCCGGCAGGACACGTTGGCTCAACGGGCGAGCGTGTGACCTAGCCGCGGATGATGATGGTTCCTGGCGTGATGGGCTTCCGGGTCGTTGTCGTTGGGGAGGCCGGACGCGTGGTCGAGTTAGGAGTCGTGGACTCCTCGGTAGTGCATGCTTCCGTAGTTTCGGTGGTGCTTGCTTCCTTAGTTGGGGTAGGAGAGGAGGAAGTCGAGCTCGGCTCCGATGTCGTCGGCGTGGTGGAGGTTGCCGGTGATTTCGGGATGGTTGTATCCGTGCGGGTAGGCGAAGGTGCAGTTCGCGTTGGCTCGGTTGCATTACGCGGTTGGGGAGAAGGCTCCTTTGTTGGGGTGGCCGGCGGAAGCGTCGGGACCGGCAGTGGCGCTGGAAGGTTCTGGGCGTCACCAGATGCATGGCGCGGCGACGTTGGGCGGGAAGGATCGCGTGGGTTTTCCTTGTTACCCTCGAGCGTGGTCTGCGCATCTGGCGCAGCGAAGATGCGTTCGTCAGAATCCCGGGAGCCTTCGTCCGTGTTGGGTTCTGCGGTGGGTTCGACGGCGTCGGAAGTCTGCTTCCGTGTAGCTACAGCGCTGCGGTCTATGGTGCGTTCGCGGGAATCAGCGTCCCGGGAACTGCTATCCAAACCATCACGATCTTCTGCGCGGGAGCGGGAATCCTCGCGAGACGTGGTGCGTGAGCCAGGCTCTGCCGTGGCTTTTTGGGCGCTGGAAGTGCCGAAAATGTCCCGGTAGGGCGAAAGACCGCGTGGGAAGACTGAGTCCTCATAGGAGCGGCTTTGTGCTTCGGTAGCTTCTTCGCGAGCCTGCTCATCCACGGAAAAGATGGAGGCCGCGAGGTTTGCGCCACCGCCGACGATGATCGCTGCGCTGGCAGCGGACACGAGTTTTAGTCCGGCACTGCCGCCGACGAGAGGCATGGAGGGAGTCTGCGAAGACATCAGCGCCGCGACTTCATTGTTGGTGGAGCCGAAGAAATTCACGTTGGTGTGTTCCTGTGCCTCCGCGCGGGCGGCGGCCACTGCGGAAAGGCCCATGGAAGCCGCAGTAGCAGCGCCGGCGACGCCAGCGACAACGGCATGCTTGTCATCAGACCGCTCATCGGCATAAACGACAAGGCGAGGCTTGCCCTCATCGATACAGTAATAGGCGCGTGCTACGGCGAGTAGGCCACTGTTTTGGTAGCTCGAAACGGTATCGGCCAAACGGTGAGCGTCATCACGGCTAAGCGAGGCGATCTGCACACCATCGACCGCCACGTTGACGCTGCGGCGGCCAAAGAAACGGTGCGCATGCAGGGTGACCAAGAAGTGCTCGGCGGATTCCGGGAAGACGTCCATCTTGGACTGGAACTGAGTGATTGCCGCAGCCGTAGTGCCAGGCAGCATGGCCCAGCGCTCTGCCGGCGGGTTATTGACCGGAACACACAGGCCAGGGGCCGGTAGCTCGACATCGAAAGAAGGCCATTCCTCGCCATCAAACTCCACCATGGTTACGCGTGCGGTAGCCAGAGGACGCAAACCTGCATCGATGATCCAATCAAGCTCGGTATAAGCCGCAGCTTCTTCCCGTTCGAGGTAGCCGATGGTGGTGTCTTCGTAGCGGACACGGAAGCCTTCGTCAGAAGAGCCCGTGAGGTTGACCTCCACTGCAGGCTGTTCAGAACCAGATTCTTCCATTAGCTCGACGAGGAAATCTGGGCTTACTTCTTGGATGGGAATTTGATTTACATCGCCAAAACCATGGTTAGGGACCATGTAGTTTGTCGATTTCATCTGTATTCGCTTTCGTAGGGTGCGGGGAAGAAGTTTGGGAGTAGGGATGCGAGCTATAAGGAGACAGACTTAGAGGGTCTGCTGCGCCTAGAGCGCGCTAACCCTCTAAAAGAAACTAAATCCACCCTACCGACTCGTAGCTTTGAACTCAAACGTATAAGCGGCATTTGAGCAGGTCGAAAGGTTGCCGTGCGCTGACTGAGTTGGGCAATGAGCGTGCAATTAAAGGGCAATCAACACTGCGATCAAAACGGCGATGCAAACAATCACGAGGGCGAAGATGAGCCAGCTCTTATTGTTCTTCTTTGTCGGGGTGGAATCCGCTGTGGCCTTTTGCGGGAGCCGGTCGATACGGGACAAGTCTTCATCGGTGATGGCCTTGAAACTGGCGGTCTCAAAAGTGGCCGCAGCAGAGCTTGCGCTACGGGTGTTTTCCGCCAGTAGGCGTTCCTGGCCGGAGCCGTCGCGGGTTTCCTGTTCTATCTGCTTGCCAGCATAAATGTTGAGCACTCGTCCGCCTTGGCGAGGGAAGTGGTAGGCATGGGCGAGCGTGCTTAGCCCCTGCTCGGCATGCTGGACGAGCAGGTCCGGAAGATAGTCTGGGTAGCTATCCAGCGTGCCGATGAATTGTGGGCCAAGATAAGCGCTGATGCGCTGCGGATCGGATTCGGCCGCGCGCAAGGTAACCAGCAGGTGGATTCGCCCAAACTGCGGAATGTCGACCTCGTCTGGGATATCCGTGATGCTTATCGCTGGGGCAAAAGAAAGCAGCGCCCACGGGCTGGACGGCGGATTATTCGCGGGCAGGCACAGGCCCGGACGCGGCAGCAACACCGTGGGCTGGGGGCTTTGGCGAAGCGTTACTGCTGGAGTCAGCTGGGCGTCGAAAAGCAGCTCTATCTCTGGGTACTCAGCCGCATCCTGAGGCGCAATCAGACCTACGACGCCGGCGGCGGTCGCCACCTGCCAGGTGCCGTCGGGCTGCCTGGACAAAGTGGCGTTGACCTCTCGCTGTTTTGCTTCCGCAGAAGGCGAATTCTGGGATGCCGATGCGGGGTGCACGGGCAATTCCTGCACCGCGCCGAGCCCCAAGTGGGGGATGGGATAGAGCGATAAAGTCATGCCTCGACTTCTACCACCTTTAGCCCAGCGCGCGGTTGACCGCCGAATTGATGGCGAAAATCGAAGCACGCGTGGTGGAGCCGGCAATGCCAGCGCCCCACACTTTGGTGCCGTTGACGTCGGCGGCAATGTAGCAGGCAGCTTCGGCGTCGTCGCCAGCGCTACGCGATTGCTGTGCGTACTCGATTACCTCGAAATCAATTCCCAACGCTTCGAGGGCATTGGCGTAGGCCGCAATCGGACCGTTGCCGTGGCCGGAAACCACAGACTCCGCCTCGTTGTAGATGACTGTCGCGGTGACCTTGGCTTCGGCGTCGTCGCCTACCGCGTTATCGATCTGGAAGTTCTTGTGCGCAAGCGGCGCCTCGCGGTCTAGGAACTCGGTGGCGAAGATATCCCACATGCCCTTGGAACCGACCTCGCCGCCTTCGGCATCCGTGACTTCTTGGACCACGGCGGAAAATTCTGCCTGCATCGCGCGCGGCATATGAATGCCGTGATCGGTCTTCATGATGTGGGCAACGCCGCCCTTGCCAGACTGGGAGTTCACGCGGATAACTGCCTCGTAGTCGCGCCCCACGTCCTTCGGATCGATTGGCAGGTAAGGCACCTCCCATTCGGTCTCGCGCAGCTCTTCCCACGAGACGTCCGTGTTGATGGCGCCGGGGCGTACCTCGTTGGCCAGGGCGTCGAGGCCCTTGTTGATGGCGTCCTGGTGGGAACCGGAAAAAGCGGTAAAGACCAGCTCGCCGCCGTAGGGGTGGCGCTCAGGAACGCGCAGCTGATTGCAGTACTCCACGGTATCGCGGATAGTGGGCAGGTCGCTGAAATCAATTTGTGGATCGACGCCTTGGGTGAGCATGTTCAGGCCCAGCGCCACCAGATCCACATTGCCGGTGCGCTCGCCGTTGCCGAACAGGCAGCCCTCGATGCGGTCCGCGCCCGCCAGATAACCCAGCTCGGCAGCCGCGATGCCGGCACCGCGGTCGTTGTGTGGGTGCAGCGACAGGATGATGCTTTCTCGCTTGGCCAGGTTGCGGTGCATCCATTCGATGGAATCCGCGTAGACGTTCGGCGTAATCATCTCCACCGTGGAAGGCAGGTTGATGATCATTGGGTGCTCGGGCGTGGGCTCCATGATTTCAACCACGGCGTCGCATACCTCTCGGGCAAATTCTAGCTCCGTGCCGGTGAAAGACTCCGGGGAGTATTGCCAGCGCCAGTTCGTGTCGGGGTAGTCCTGGGCTACTTCTTTGATGAGCGCTGCGGCGTCGCAAGCCAGCTTCTTGATCGCAGGGCGGTCTTTGCGGAAGACCACGCGGCGCTGCAGCTTCGAGGTGGAATTGTAGAAGTGCACGATGACGTTCTTGGCGCCCGCGCAGGCCTCAAAGGTGCGCCGGATTAAGTGCTCGCGTGCTTGCACCAGGACTTGGATCGTGACGTCTTCAGGGATCTTGTTCTGCTCGATGATCTCGCGCACGAAGTTGAAGTCGGTCTGAGATGCGGAAGGAAAACCTACCTCGATTTCCTTGTACCCCATCTTGACCAGCAGGTCGAACATGCGGTGCTTGCGCTGCGGGCTCATGGGGTCGATCAGCGCTTGGTTGCCATCGCGCAGATCGACCGCGCACCACTGTGGAGCGCAAGTGATTTTCTTATCCGGCCAGGTGCGGTCCGGCAGCTGAATGTCTTCTACTTCTTGGGCAAAGCTGCGGTAACGGTGGGTGGGCATTGCGGAACCGCGCTGCTTATTCCAGGCGGGCTGGTTCTTGCCAAAGTCGCCGTTAGGGGTAGTGATTTCGCGTGGGGCGGTGATAAAAGAATCGTTGGGAGCCATGATTTGTCCTTGCTGCTTCGTTAAGGAAGCGGATAAAGAGGTACCGTTTAGCCAGCAGCGGCGGGGGTGGGAAGGCGCAGTTTGGATGCGCATCGTGAAAACCCGCGACGGGGGCGCTGGCCGGTGGGTTTGAAAGGCCTAAATCCCGCCGCGGCAAATAAGGAGGAGGCTCTGCCGCATAGTCATGTGAATCACACTAGCGCGCTTCTCACGATGTGGCAAGAGTTCTCACATATTGGGATCTCCTTTTGTTGGGGTGGGAGAATTCCACGCAAATCGAGGTGGGGTCTGAAGCATGCCGATAACATTGCATAACGTGCACGAAGTCAAGAATGCGGCCGGCGCAGAAGTGGCGCATAGCGCGGCCCCTCGTCTCGGTAGGCAAGATTGGATTGCCGCGAGTCTAATTGCTGTGCTGGGCAACCTCCTGCGGATTGGGGTGCTCGCCATTTTTGCGCAGGCTAACGAAGATAACTTAGGCGGCCTGCTGACCAAATGGGACGCGAAATACTACACGGAGATTGCCCGTGCTGGTTACTTCGGTGCTGACGTTGCCGCAGATGGAAACGTCAATGAAGTAACGATGGCCTTCTTCCCGGGCTTTCCGCTCGTTATCAAGGTGGGCAGCTTCTTTGTTGCGAATGAAGCTGCCGTCGCGATTGTTTTCAATTTCTTTTTCACTTTCCTCATGGCTGTGGGCGTCATGGCCATCGCGCAGCGCATGGGGGCCGGTTTTAAGGCCCGCGCGGTTGCCGCCATCGCCGTGAGCAGCGCTCCGATGTCCATCGTGTTTGCCATGCCTTATACCGAGGCGCTCTTCGGCGCGCTGGTGATGTGGATGCTCGTTGCCTTGCTGGATGAAAAGTGGTGGCTGGCCGGCCTTTTTGGCTTTGCGCTTTCCGCCGTGCGGCTGACTTCAATCGACGTCCTCGTGGTCTTTGCCCTCATCGTATTGTGCAAGGCCGTCCGCGAGTGGAAGGCCTGGTTGAGCCTTATCTTCGCCGCGATTCCCCTGTTTGGTTATCTGACGTGGGCGAATAGCTATCTCGGGCAGGCAGGAGGCTACTTTGGCATCCAAGAAAAACACTGGAACTCCCATTTCGATTTCGGTGCGGCAACGCTCAAGTGGATATGGTCCACGCTTTTGACCTCTGACAACGTGGGCTATCTGCTTTCCGCGCTCGTAATCGTCGGCGCGCCCATCCTGTTGCTCTTGGGTTGGCGGCGCTTGCCAGCGCCGGTTTGGCTTTTCGCCGCCGCGCTCATAGCGAATGTGTTGTTCTCTGATGGCATCATGCATTCGCGCCCACGCCTGCTTTTGCCCGCGGCGGTATTGTTTATTCCATGGGCAATCAAGCTGGCTGATTCCGCGAGCACCCGCAGCACCGCAGCGCTATGCGGCGCCTATGTTCTCTTCGGTGCGTGGTTTTCGGCGCACATGCTTGCCGTATTCGAGTGGGCTATTTAGCTTTGGATCTGCCGCGTGGAGGAGCCCACTGGGCGGCGCGACAAGATGACCGTGCCTAGGATCATCACGGCTAGAGCTAAGGACATGAGCGTCCACCCCGCCAGCGAATCAACCTGGAATTGCTCGCCCAAGACCACGTAGCCCAAGCCAAAAGCAACGATGGGCTCCATGATGGTCATAGCTGGCAGGGATTGCTTTAGCGCACCGGCGTGGAAAGAATATTGCTGGAGCACGGTTCCGCCGCCGGCGAGGGCGATTAAGCCCCAAAACTGCCAGGACACCAGGAGCTGGCCAAGGCCCTCGTGGGAGAAGATATCCACCACAGACTTAGATAGCAGCGCCACATAGCCGTAGAGGATGCCGCAGGAAGTTCCCAAGGCCAAGGCGCGCCGGGCGGGGAAGCGCCACGCTAGGACGCCGAGCAGCGCCAAGCCCAGTGCGCCGCACAGCAGCGGCGGCCACCATTGCGAAAGGGAGGGGCGCGGATCGCCGGCAACGGGGCGGCCGTAGACCACCAAGATGCCCACTGCGATGGTCAGCGCGCTGCACCAGAAGATTTCATGAAAAGACAGCGGCCGCTTGGAGTACCAGGCAGAAAGCGGCAAGGTGAACATCAGCGAGAGCACCAAGATGGGCTGAACTACCAGCAGGGTGCCAAAGCCTAGGGCGACAATCTGCAGGCCATAAGCCACAATGGCGGCAAGTGTGCCGACCCACCACACGGGATTGCGCATCGCGGTGCGCATGACCGAGCCGGAGGCTTCAAGTGCGATCCGGTGACGGACTACCGTGCCCCAGGCCACGGTGAGCGCGGAGGCGAGGGCAAAGAAAACCGCCAAGAGATTGCTGAACACCCCCACCACCGTAGTAGGTAGTCGCCCTTTTAACGAATACTGCTCACGGGTGAAAATAAATGTTCCTAAGTCGTTAAGTTTGCCTCTTTTGGTGCGGTGAATAAAAACACTTTGATCCCCTTCACATATTGTGAAAGGAAGTACCTCGTCGGGGTAGCATGGACAACTGACTAATGCACGACAGGTATAGCGGGGCTTATCGGCCCTGTGGCTATAGACTGTCGCGGGAAACGCACAGTGAAAGGTGGATATCCCAACGTGGCCTTAATCGTTCAAAAATACGGAGGTTCCTCCCTCGAAACCGCGGATCGCATCCGCGCCGTCGCCGAGCGCATTGTGGCTACCAAGAAGGCGGGCAACGACGTGGTTGTTGTCTGCTCCGCCATGGGGGACACCACTGATGAACTCCTCGACCTTGCTGCCCAGGTCAACCCAGTGCCGCCGCAGCGTGAAATGGACATGCTGCTTACCGCCGGCGAGCGCATTTCTAACTCCCTGGTTGCCATGGCGGTCGAGTCCTTCGGCGCCGAGGCCCAGTCTTTCACTGGCTCTCAGGCCGGCGTGCTTACCACGGAGCGCCACGGCAACGCGCGCATCGTGGACGTCACGCCGGGCCGCATCACCGACGCCCTGAGCCAAGGCAAGATCTGCATCGTCGCTGGTTTCCAGGGTGTTAATAAGGAAAGCCGCGACGTCACCACCTTGGGCCGCGGCGGTTCCGACACCACTGCGGTAGCCCTGGCCGCTGCGCTGCACGCCGATGTTTGCGAGATCTATTCCGACGTCGACGGTGTCTACACCGCGGACCCACGCATCGTGCCGAACGCGCAGAAGCTCGAGAAGCTTTCCTTCGAGGAGATGCTGGAGATGGCAGCCGTCGGCTGCAAGATTCTGGTTCTGCGTAGTGTGGAATACGCCCGCGCATTCGATCTGCCCCTGCGAGTTCGCTCGTCTTATTCAAACGACCCCGGCACTTTGGTGGCCGGTTCAATGGAGGATATCCCTGTGGAAGAAGCAGTACTGACTGGTATCGCGACCGATACCTCTGAAGCAAAGGTCACCGTTCTGGGCATTCCGGATCGTCCAGGGGAGGCCGCCAAGATCTTCCGCGCCATCGCGGAGGCGGAGATCAACATCGATATGGTCCTGCAAAACGTCTCCTCCTTGGAATCCGGAACCACCGACATCACCTTCACCTGCCCGCGTGCGGATGGCCCACGTGCCATGGAGATTTTGACCAAGCTCAAGAACGAAGGCCACTGGGCAAACGTGCTTTACGACGACCAGGTGGGCAAGGTTTCCTTGGTCGGTGCCGGAATGAAGTCGCACCCAGGGGTCACCGCAGACTTCACCGAGGCGCTACGCGACGCCGAAGTAAACATGGAGCTCATCTCCACTTCGGAGATCCGCATCTCCGTGCTGGTGCGAGAGCTGGAACTGAACAAGGCAGCCATTGCGCTCCACGAGCGCTTCCAGCTCGGGGGCGAGGAAGAAGCTACCGTTTACGCTGGCACGGGCCGTTAATTTAGGAAGAAGGAATTTTTCATGACCACCGTTGCAGTTGTTGGTGCTACCGGCCAGGTGGGACGCGTCATGCGTTCCATCTTGGAGGAGCGGAATTTCCCAGCTGACAAGGTTCGTTTCTTTGCCTCGCCGCGTTCTGCTGGCCAGGAACTGATGTTCCGTGGCGAGAAGGTTGTGGTTGAGGATCTCTCGCAGGTAACCGAGGAATCCGTCGCTGACGTCGACATTGCTTTGTTCTCTGCCGGCGGCGCTACTTCGCTCGATTGGGCCCCGGTCTTTGCCGCTGCAGGCGCGACCGTGGTGGATAATTCCTCCGCATACCGCAAGGACCCCGAAGTTCCGCTCATTGTCACTGAGGTAAACCCCGAGCAGGCGAAGAACCTCCCGAAGGGCATCATTGCTAACCCGAATTGCACCACCATGGCCGCAATGCCGGTTCTTAAGGTCTTGCACGATGCTGCCGGTCTGAACCGTTTGCACGTGTCTTCTTATCAGGCAGTTTCTGGCTCTGGCTTGGCTGGTGTTGAGGCCTTGACCAAGCAGGCCGCCGAAATCGGAGATCGCAACGTAGAGCTCGTCCATGATGGCTCCGTTCTCGAGGTCTCTGAGGAAGAGCTTGGCCCATACGTTGCTCCGATTGCTTTCAACGCGCTGCCTTTTGCTGGCAAGTTGGTTGACGATGGCTCCGAGGAAACCGATGAGGAGCAGAAGTTGCGCAACGAGTCGCGCAAGATCCTGGGTATTCCTGAGCTTAAGGTTGCTGGCACCTGCGTGCGGATTCCGGTATTCACCGGCCACACCCTGACCATCCACGCGGAGTTCGACAAGGCAATCACTCCGGACGAGGCACGCCGCCTGCTTGCCGACGCCCCCGGTGTCAAGCTTGTCGACGTTCCGACCCCGCTTGCTGCCGCAGGCGTAGACGAGTCCTTGGTGGGCCGTATCCGCCAGGATCAGTCCGTTGATGACAACAAGGGTCTCGTGCTGGTTGTCTCCGGCGATAATCTGCGCAAGGGCGCAGCTTTGAACACGATTCAGATTGCTGAGTTGTTGGTCTAGCGCGCGGACCCAAAACAAAGCCATAAAACACAGAAAGGAGCCTGTACATCCAATAAACGGATGTACAAGCTCCTTTTTAGTTATTTGCTTCGGATTCTTACTTTGGTACTTCCGGCTTGGTGTGCTCGACGAAGACCACGGAAGGATCTGGGTCCTCGCGGTCATACTCGAGTTCTTCGTCTGCTTCGAGATCTTCGTGGATTTCTTCTTCGACGGTATCGACAAACTCCGCAGTTTCCATGTTGGAGGCCGTGGCCAAGGTGCGCAGCTCCTTCTCATTCTTCTTGGTAAGTGCTCGCGCGGATCAAGGCGACGCTGCACCAGCGTACGAGCACGCATACGGCGGTCTGATTCCTTTACCATCTTGCCGCGATTTTTAACCCAGCCAAAGAGCATGATAGCGATGACCACCAAGCCGCCGTAGCCGAGAATTGGATAAATCAGTCCGACGAGGTCCTTGAAATCAGCGAAGGACAACGCAAAGCCAAAGAGGCAGGTGATGACGTAAACGGGGTAAAAGCGCTTCTCATGGCCGCGCGTCAGGCGTTTAGCCAGCGCGTAGAACATGCCCACTGCGGTGTTGAAGATCATGCCGTAAATGACAAAAGTCATTCCGTAACCCAGCGCCGGGTGGATGGTGTTAATCAACGCTAGGACAGGCATTGCCTGGCCATTTACCTGCGGTGCGGCAAAGAATAGGGCGCAGACCAGCAACGCCAGCATGAACAGGAAAATAGCGCCACCAATAACACCGCCTAGGCCGACGGTCTTGTTATCCAAGAAGTTTCCGCCAATCACAATGGCCATGGAAACGGTGCAAATAGCGGTCAGGCCAGTGTAATTCAGGGAGGCGATCCAAGGATTAGCGATTGCCGGATCAACGTTGTGGATGGCGTAGTTGTTTGCTTCCGCAAAGGTCGCTTGGTTCGTCACCAAAGTGTAGATGGTGACGAAGCCGATGAAGAGGATGATAAAAGGAGTGATAAAGCCCAAGACAGCGGTGACTTTATCGACGTCGAGAAGCCCCGTGATGAGCACCAACACCAGCATGATCAAGGAGCCCACCCACGTTGGGAGGGAAGGGAATTGCTGGGCGAGGTTGGCGCCGCCGCCGGCGAACATGACAAAGCCCACCGCAAAAAGCGTGATAATGGTGGCCCAGTCAAGGATTTTCGAGGTGATAGGCGCGGTGATTTGGGAGTAAACGGCGGTATGCTCCGAAGCCTGGAAATAGGAACCAAGCTGTAGGAAAGCAATGCCTGCGACGATCATGAGGGCGGCGGCCAATACCATGCCCCACAATCCGAGCGTGCCGAAGGAAACAAAATATTGCATGGCTTCCTGGCCGGAGGCAAAGCCAGCGCCGACCATAACGCCAATAAAGGCCATGGAGATGGCTACTGCGCGTTTAAACATAAGGTGTGGGGAGTCTCGCTATCTCACACGCGCCGGAGGGTAAGTCCGCGCTCATCATTTTGCAGGCTGTGCAGTTTGTGTGCGAGGCGTTTGCTGCCATGGTGGCGCAAGACCGGTTCGACGTTCGATTTATCACGTGTGCGTTGTAAAACATTAGGCGTATGAGCTGGGTTAGGCCAACTCATACGCCTTGGAAAGGTCTGCTTAAGCAGGAAGGGGAGAGCTTTGTATTAGTCTCGTGGAACTTCTGGCTTGGTGTGCTCGACGAAGACAACTGAAGGATCAGGATCTTCACGGTCGTACTCGAGTTCGTCATCTGCCTCGAGCTCCTCGTGGATTTCTTCGGCAACGGTGTCCTCAAACTCGTCGGTCTTCATATTGGAAGCGGCCGCGAGCTTTGCGAGCTCCTTCTGGTTCTTCTTGGTGAAGTGCTCGCGCGGGTCGAGCTTGCGCTGGACCAGGGTGCGAGCACGCACTCGACGTTTGCTTTCGGAAGTAATCTTGTCGCGTTTTATAACCCAGTTGAAGACCATAACGGCAATCATCAAAAGGCCAAGGTAGCCCAAGATTGGGTAGATGTTACTGACCAAAGACTTGAAACCGACGAAGGAAAGAATGAAACCGATGATGCAGGAAGCGGCATAGACTGGGTAGAAAAGCTTCGGCTTCTTACGGGTCAGGCGCTTGCCCAGCGCGTAGAACATGCCCACTGCGGTGTTAAAGACCATGCCGTAAATGACAATCGTCATCACATAGCCCAGAGACGGGTGAATGGTGTTGATGAGCTCTAGAACCGGCAGATCTTTTGCATGCACGGTCGGTGCCACCATGAATAGGGAGGCCACGAGCAGTGTCAGCAGAAGCAGGTAGATAAAGCCGCCGATGAGGCCACCGATGCCCACTGCACGATTGTCGAGGATGTTGCCGCCGATGACGATGGACATGGATACCGCGCACATGACGTTCAGGCCGGTGTAGTTCAGGGCGGCGAGCCACCAGTTGCCCAGCGTGGTGTCAACGTTATTCGTGGCGAATTCGTTGAGGTGGCTCCAATCAACGTCGGCGGTGGCGATGGTATAGCCGGTGGCCAAGACGATAAAGATGATGATGAATGGAGTAATGGTGCCGATGACTGCGGTGACGCGGTCAACGTCGAGCAGGCCGACGAGCAGGACGAGCACCAACATCAGCGTTGCACCTACCCAAATCTTTATGTCTGGGAATTGCTGCGTGATGGTGGATCCGCCACCGGCGAACATCACGAAGCCGATGGAAAAGAGCGTGGCAATCGTGGACCAGTCCAAGATCTTGGAGGTAATTGGTCCGGAAATTTTGTCGTACACCGCCGTGTGCTCTGTGGCCTGGAAATAAGATCCCAGCTGCAAAATTGAAATGCCGGTGATGATCATCAACCCGGCAGCCAGCGCTACGCCCCAGAAACCAGTGGTTCCGAAGGCTACGAAGTACTGCATAGCTTCCTGGCCCGAGGCAAAGCCCGCGCCGACAACAACACCGATAAACGCCATGGAGATAGCCAATGCGCGTTTCATCATGAGGAGATTTCTCGCATTCTCACACGCGCCGGGCAAAAAGAAATGCGCGCATTTTTGTAGCGCGCTGGCCCGGGTCGACCTTCGATTTGTCACGTGTGTTTTTAAGCCATGCTACTTTTCTTTAATGCCTTTCATCCAGACAATTTTCTAAAAGTGCACAGAAATTTCGCGAAAACTTCTTGGGTTCCAGCGCTAAAATCGCAGCTAATTGTACCGAAAGTGAAGCCTGGTAAATAGTAGGTAACGATTCGCGCTAATGATTCCTGGCTAGGCTCCTGTACCTTCGATGAGGTCTTTGCGGGCGCGGGCAACGCGGGAACGAATCGTGCCGATGCGTACGCCAGCGATTTTGGCTGCTTCTTCGTAGGAATAGCCCAGTACTTGGGTGAGGATGAGGGCTTCGCGGCGGTCTGCGGGCAGGGCGTCGATTAGCGTGCGGGCGTCGATCCAATCGCTCCACGCTCCGGAGTTCTCGGTTGAAGGCGTCTGTGCCGCTGCGTCTTCATATTCCGTTGCAGCCTTTCGCGGGCGCGCCATGTCGTGGCGAATGTTGTCCACCCATACGCGGCGCGCGAGGGAAAGCAACCAGGTGCGTGCTGAGGAGCGCGCGGCGAAGCGGGGGAGCGCGCTGATGACTCGTAGGTACGTCTCTTGGGTGAGATCGTCTGCGATTTCCGCGCCGCCTAGGTGCGCGAGAAGACGCCACACATCATCCTGAGTGGACTTAATAAACTCCGTGAGAGCTGCGCGATCGCCGCGGCCGGCCTTGAGCGCAAGGTCAGTGACGCGGGCGTCGTCATGCTCGGAGTGGTGTTTCACCAAAATGAACTTACCAGGATGAACGCTAAATTAGATTTCCCTGGCAGAACTTATTAATTCGCTGATTTTTGTTGCGAGGGCCTATTAAGCGGGGTAGGTTATTGCTTGTCCGTGATTGATAATCCACCCCAAATTATCAACAATTTTATTGACTAGTTCCCGCTAGTTTTCTTAGGAGGCTTTCCATGACTAACTCTGAAGCTGACAAGGTCCTCGACAAAGGCCAGCGCCCCGCAGGCGGCCCAAATACCACCAGCCCTTCCGGTCAGCCGGTTGCTACCGAGAATACCAGCATTACCGCAGGTCAGAACGGCCCAGTTGTTCTCAATGACATTCACCTGATTGAGAAGCTTGCGCACTTCAATCGCGAGCGCGTGCCAGAGCGCACCCCGCACGCAAAGGGCCATGGCGCCTTTGGCGAGCTGCACATCACCAACGATGTCTCGCGCTACACCAAGGCGAAGCTCTTTCAACCAAACACTGTCACCCCAATGATGGGCCGTTTCTCCACCGTTGCTGGCGAGCAGGGATCTCCGGATACCTGGCGCGATGTGCACGGCTTCGCACTGCGTTTCTATACCGAGGATGGCAACTACGACATCGTCGGCAACAACACCCCGGTCTTCTTCCTGCGTGACGGCATGAAGTTCCCTGACTTCATTCACTCCCAGAAGCGTCTCGGCGTCAACGGCCTGCGTGACGCGGATATGCAGTGGGACTTCTGGACCCGCAACCCAGAGTCCACCCACCAGGTCACCTACTTGATGGGTGACCGCGGTACCCCGAAGACCACCCGCCACCAGAACGGCTACGGCTCCCATACCTTCCAGTGGGTCAACGAAGAAGGCGAGGCCTTCTGGGTGAAGTACCACTTCAAGTCTCGCCAGGGTGTTGAGAACTTCACTGATGCTGAGGCAGGTGAGATGGCAGGCAAGAACGCCGACTATCACCGCGAGGATCTCTACAACGCCATCGAAGAAGGCGACTACCCAATCTGGGACGTCAAGGTTCAGATCATGCCGCTTGCTGAAGCAGCTGAATACCGCTTCAACCCGTTTGACCTCACCAAGGTTTGGTCCAAGAAGGACTACCCACTGGTTGATGTCGGATACTTTGTGCTCAACCGCAACCCACGCAACTTCTTCGCGCAGATCGAGCAGGTTGCTTTGGATCCTTCCAACCTAGTCCCAGGCATCGGCCTTTCTCCGGACAAGATGCTGCAAGCTCGTGTCTTTGCTTATGCTGACCAGCAGCGTTACCGCATTGGGCCGAACTACAAGCAGCTGCCAGTTAACCAGCCACTGAATGCGGACAAGGTCAACACCTACGAGCACGAGGGAAGCATGCAGTTCCTCTTCAATGCTCCTGAGGATCCGGTTTACTCCCCGAACCGCCACGCAAAGGGCGGCGGCTACCTCGACGGTGACGTCAACGACCGTAGCCAGCTAGAGACCACCACCGCTCCGGATCTCTACGTCAACCCGGACCCAGCAGGTTTGGACTTGGTTCGCGCACCGTATGTCCGCCACGCTGAGGATTCCGATACCGCGCAGGCAACCGACCTGTACGAGAACGTCTACAACGACGAGGAGAAGGAGCGCATGGCGGACAACATTACCAACGCCATGGCTGGTGTTTCCTCCGAGACCGAGGAGCGCATCTACGCTTACTGGGGCGCAGTTTCCCCACGCCTAGAAAAGCGCGTTCGCGAGCTCTTCGCAGAGAAGAACTAGCACGTACTACAACCTCCTAATCACAGGCCTGAGCGTCCGCTGCCATAGCGTCGCTCAGGCCTCGTGCTTTCATGCCTTCGACGTCATAGCAGGGGCCCTGCATGCCGCTACTAGTGGTGCCGATGTGAGGTTCACCCTTCCACTTTTGGCCATCCCAATAAGCCCAGGCGAACCAATCGGTATTGCGCTGGGCAATGTATGCCCACGAACCGTCACAATCGATAACAGTCATGTTGCTCATCGAGGTGTTGGCCTGCTGAAGTGCATCGACTGAGCAGCTGCCTTTGCTTTGCGCCTGTGGCGTATCTGGCGCTGGCTGCTCCGGCTCGACCGTGGCGGTGACGGTCTTGGTTGTCGGGGCGGGCTGATCTTCGGCCTTGCTGCTGGTGGTGGTTGGGGTCTCACTAGTGGCGGTTTCTTTTGCGGCCGCGTTGGATTCGGCTGCTGCGAACTGCGGCTCGCTATCTGCAGTGTCTTTGGGGGAGCAGGCGGTGAGTGGAAGAAGTGCGGCTAGGGGGAGAATCAGTAGGGAACGTTTCATGGGCTAAATCCTATGATCAGTTGGTTGGAAGTTTTGGGATTTCTGTATCTTTGCCCCGACTTAAAACGGCGCGCCTGCGTTGTTTGCGGTGGTGGGAGCGATATTTTTTAAAGGATGAACTCCCGCCTTGCTGATTTGCCGTCCCGTCCCTCGCGCCTGCGTGGCGCACTTCTGTGCTTGCTGGTGGTTCTGCCCTTGGTGGTAGGTGCCATTGTGACAGGCGTGACGGGGTGGGATGCCTCACGTGCGTGGTCGAGTGAGGGAACCGGTGCGCCGACAGAAGGTCAAGCAGGTGCGGCGTCGTTAAGCGAGGCGGCGCGTGCCGCAAGCCAGGCGCAGGCCCAGGCTGGCTTTTTGAAGTCGGGAACCCAGCAGCTTTCCACCGGCACGGGCAAGCTGAAGGATGGTGCTGGTGAGCTGGGCGGTGGCGTCGACAAGCTCAGCGCCGGATCGCAGGAGCTTTACGACGGCCTGATTCAGCTGCAGTCCGGCACCAACCAGCTGGGCAATGGTGCAACTGAGGTGGCAAACGGCGTGGGTAACGCAGTAGATCAAATTACAGGTCTTACCGTGGTGCAGGGCCAGCTGCTGGCCGCCATCGACGGCACGCTGAAGGACCTTGAGGGAAATAATTCCCCCGAGGCGCGCAACATCAAGTCGCAGCTCGGGGACCTGCGCAATCAAGTCAATAATTTTCAGATTGACCAGAATCTAACTAACCAACTCAAGCGCTTGAAGGATGGTTCGCGTGAGCTTTCCAATCAGCTCGCGGTTAACGGCTATGCCTATCACGATGGCGTGTATAAGGCGGCTGATGGCGCCAAGCGTTTGAACGATGGCACCAAGGAGCTTAACTCCAAGGTTGATGAGGCTCTCGGCGGCGTCGACAAGCTGGACAAAGGTGCCAAGCGTGTTGACGGCATGGCGAAGCAGAACCAAACCAAGGTGCGGGATGTGCAGCGTGCGTTGCCGGCTGCCGCGGCTGGTCAGGGTGCGGAAGTGAAGATGCTGAGCCCCATCGTGGCGCTGCTTATCGCGGCGATGGTCTCGCTCGGTGGAACTGCCCTGGGCGCTTATGTGGTGCGTTCGCGGAAGCCTTGGCTGAGCCTTCTTGCTGGTGTAGTTGTGCTGACTGCCGCGGCTGAGATTGTCTTTATGATTCTGGCTACCGGCGTTGATGGCATGGCTGCGGGGCTGGCTGCTGCCATGGCTGCGGCGACCGCGCTGGGAAGCGCTGGTCTTACGGCAGTGGTGCTGCACTACTTCCCGAAGCTTGGGTTTGGTGTGGTCATCGTTCTTGGTTTGCTGCAACTGGCTGCGGTGGGTTGGTTCTGGAAGCAGGCAACTGCCGCTACTGCTGTGGCTGGTGCGTGGAAGACCG
>NZ_KV814039.1:0-593 GCF_001813815.1 Corynebacterium sp. HMSC076D02 | reverse complement strand
CTTGGTCAAGCGCATGTTTGATACTGGTGAGCTCAACCGAGTGTGGATGTCAGATATTACCTACCTGCGCACCGGTGAAGGCTGGTTGTACTTGTGCGCAGTCCGCGATGGTCATTCCCGCAGGGTACTGGGCTGGGCTATGGATAGCGTTCAAGATACATACCTGGTCGAACGGGCCCTGCGGATGGCGCATACACTACGCGGTGACGTGCCTGACGGGCTAGTGTTTCACGCTGACCGCGGAACCCAATTTACCAGCGAGAAGCTTTGGGAAGTTTGCCGCAACCTGGGCATTGCTCAGTCCGTAGGGCGTACCGGCGTGTGCTTCGATAACGCGATGGCCGAGTCATTCTGGTCGACGCTTAAAACCGAATTCTACGACCGTAAGCGCTGGGCGACCCGTGATGCCGCGCGTAAAGCCGTTGCCTACTGGATTGAAGTCGTCTACAACCGCCGACGTCGGCACTCGGCACTCGGTATGGCAAGCCCCGTCGACTTTGAGAACCGCATCGGTCTAACCACCAGCAGAAAAGAAATAGCCGCCTAACCACTAGGTAGCTCCACTACGTGTCCACAATTTGCGGGCAACCCCA
>NZ_KV814038.1:1451-32115 GCF_001813815.1 Corynebacterium sp. HMSC076D02 | reverse complement strand
CTGGACATGGTGGTAGATTACCTTTCTTCCCAGCTCGACTGGGCTGGATATCAGGTGTCCACCACATGGGGGTCAGGTCCCCACCACCACCGCTGTCGCATCCTCTGTGGCGTAGAAAACCAAGAAAAACAGCCTCTACGAAACCCGGAGCTTGATACCTGCACAAGTTCATGGTCAGGGCCCTAGGTGGCTGGATGGACTGTGTGATAACGACCATCTTGCACCGTCTAGGGCCTCTTGCTATGCCACGACACCACCAAAACACCCCCTGCCTATCCTTTTGACCCGGCCCAACGACCCCTACCCCCAGCCAGGTAGCTATGTTGCTACGCACTCTAGATTGGGAAGAGCCGTTTTACCCTCTATCTATTGCAACTCATTGCCGCGCAGGGTAGCCTAACCTAAACAGGCCCTATTTGGCGTTATGTGCTCGCTAAGAAAAGGACATTGAGTGGTTCGCACAGGAGAGACGGCAAGAGTGGGGGTTCTCGGTTCGCATGGCGAAGTAGGCCGCCAAGTAGCCGCACTGTTGCGCGCTAGCGGACATATGGTGAACTGCGGGAATCGGTCTCACCACACATCAGATGAGCGCACCGCTATCGTTGACGCTCACGACGAGGAATCTGTCAACAAATTTTCCCGTGACCTTGATGTCGTCGTCAACTGCGCCGGACCGTCATGTCTTCTCAAGACCTCAGTAGCGTCGGCACTACCAGACTCAGTGGGCTATATAGACCCGTTCGGAGCCAACTCATTCGACAACTATCCCACCAACCGTCCGTGCGTGGTCAACGCCGGCGCTACCCCCGGTCTCAGCGGTCTATTACTACGCCACCTGGCGGGCCTAATCGACGACTGTCAATCGGTAACTCTCTGCACTGGTGGACGCGACCGGGGCGGGCTGTCGGGTCTGGTCGATGTGGTGCTAAGTACCCACAACTCCTACGGACATCCTGGGAAGATGATTGTCGACGGCGACCTCGTGGCTTACCAACCTGGGAGCATCCACGCTGAAGATCTGGAACCTTTCCCAAGCGATGACGGACTCATAGCAAGCCCGTTCGTCACCAACGAGCTACGCAAGGTGGCCCAAGATTTCTCTATTCCGCGCCTCATAGGGGTCACGGCCATACCGGACCGGGACACCCAGCAGTTACTTTTACGTGCGCTCTCACAAACCGACATATCAGACCCAACCACGCTCATGAATTTGTGCGCAGACATAGCTGCAGCGAAGACCAAACTCGATGCCGGAAAGAACCACTGGTTTGCCATCCAAGCCACTGTCCACGGCACCCTACGGGGCCGCCCTGTTCGCGTCTCAGGCAGTGTCCACGCACCGGACTCCACCTTCATCACCGCTCTTTTTGTTGCGGAAGCGACAAAAAGCGTTATCCGCGACGAACTACTAACCGGGCCGAAATGGGGCTATGAGCTGCCGGCCCCTCAAACTGTCCTCTCGTCACTGGCCTCTTACAACGTCGACATTAAAATCGTCGGCCCTACAGCAACTACCGACGCACCTCAATGGAGTGATGACGACGATGCAGGCTTCATTTAAAAACCCCGGTATTTCGGCTCAGAACCTAGAAAGGCCCGTCGCATGAACACTGTACGCGTCGTCGTATGCGGCACAACATTTGGCCGTATATACATCAACGGGATAAAAAAGCTTGCGGATAAATTTTCGCTGGTAGCAATCCTATCTCAGGGCAGCGAACAGTCGCGCCGGCTGGCAGAGCAGCTAGGCGTACCTCTGTGTACCAAGATCGAAGATCTCCCCGCTTTTGATCTTGCCTGTGTGGTGGTCAGATCTAGCGTCGTTGGCGGTTCCGGCACGCAGCTCGCCCTAGAGTTTTTAAGCCGTGGCAAGCATGTAGTGATGGAGCACCCGATCCACAAGAAAGACTCTGTAGATTGCTACCGGATGGCAGCGAAAAATAACGTGCAGTTCAAGCTCAACACCTTCTACCGCTGGAATCCAACCATATCCCGGTACTTGGAAATCGCAACAACACTAACCAGGCAGTTCAAAATCATCCACATAGACGCCGAATGTAGCATTCACTTTCTATTCTCAACGCTCGATATCATCGGAAGGATTACCGGCGGTTTTACCCCATGGAGCTTTGATGACGACACCCAAGTTACCGGAATATTCACTACGCTCACCGGTTCGATACGCAAAACCCCGCTCTGCTTGCGCGTGGTTAATCACAACGACCCAGAAAAGCCAGACGATTTCGCTCACGTGGGGCATCGAATAACTGTTTTCACGCACGCCGGAAATCTGGTGCTCACCGAGACTGACGGAACCATCATCTGGCACCCAAACACCCCAATCCCACGAGATCAAGCTGGCTTGCTAAGCACTGCTGCCGATGATCGTTTGAGCACTCTACAGTTGCATGAGAATCTCCTTATCGAGCCGTGCGTTACCCGTGTCGCCCTCTACGACCATACCTGGCCTGCAGGCATTGCGGAGTTTCTGAACGAAGTATATGACAAGTTGGCGTGCTCCAAGAACGAAGCGCAAGAAGCCGAATACCTCCTGGCATTGTGCGCAGTCTGGGCGCGCACCGGACAATTACTGGGTCCCACATGTACCGTCCAAGCAGCTATGCATGCCGAACCACTCAGTCTCGAGAGTCTGATGTGGCCGCTGGGGGAGTCTCATACCTCCCCCATTGAGCGAAACAACCCCAACCACCGGAACACAGGAGAGATAACATGGATGTCACAGCGCTGATTAACGACCTTGAATCCCGCGGTATAGCGCTATGGGTGAACGGCGATCGACTCAACTACCGTTCACCCAAGGGTTCCTTGCGCGAGGAAGACCTCGCGGCCTTAAGGTCAAATAAGGAAAAGGTTTTGGCATGGTTGCGTGAGCGGGAGGCCGTTCCGCATGATGAGCAAGCACGGTTCGCCCCCTTCCCCATGACCGATATTCAGCGCGCATACGCAACCGGTCAGAACGAAGGCTATGATCTGGGTGGCACCGGGTGCCACAGCTACGCCGAAATACGAACGGAACGCCTTGATCGCAGCCGCCTTGAACAGGCCTGGCACGAACTCATCCAGCGCCATGACATGCTCTCTGCAGTGGTCGTTCCACCGGATTCGCTGCAGGTGGTTAAATCTCGCAGTTTGCCGGTGCTACAAGCTGTAGACCTCGCGGGCCACAACCCAGATGTCCCGGACGCCGAGTATCTTCGTCACCGCGCAAAATTGGAAAACCGTAGCTACCCGTTGGGCACCTGGCCACTGCACGAATTCCAGCTTTTGCAATTTGACGAATGCAGCATCCTACAGTTTTCGGTGGACATGATCATCGCCGACTTTGTAAGCGTGAGGGTGATGGTCGAGGAACTTCTAACTCTCTACGCAGGTAACGTTCTACCGGAACTAGAGGACACCACGTTTCGGGATATAATCACCTCCCGTAACCACCACAGCCAGAGTGCCGCTGGCTTCGCTGCACGCACCAATGCAAAAAAGTACTGGTCCGAGATCATCCCCTCGTTGTCCGGCAAACCCTTACTGCCGACGCTGACCTCAGCCGATCGCACATCCGAAATGCCGGTGCGTTTCACCCGGCGTACCTGGCGATGCTCGCCAGCAGCATGGTCAAAGCTCACCGACGCAGCAAGCACTCACGGCGTCACTCCTTCGGCGACGCTACTTACCGCCTACGCCGATGTACTGCGCCGTTGGTCCTCCACAAGTGACTTTTGCGTCAATGTCACTTCGATGAACCGAGATTCTGCCATTGCCGGAATCAACCGTATTATCGGAGACTTTACCGAGATGACCCTACATGCTTGCCATCCGCACACTGGAACCTTTAGTGAGCGCGTGCACGCAACCCAGGAGCAGCTATCCGAAGAGCTATCACACGCTGCGTATTCCGGGGTTGACGTGTTGCGCGATATAGCCCGCACTACCGGGCAGCCCGCGGTAATCCCGGTAGTATTCACCAGCGCGTTGGGTGCAGACACACCGCACAACAATGGTCCGGCCTACAACCTTGTCTCCGGCGTAAGCCGAACGCCGCAGGTATGGATTGACTGTCAGGCATTCCAGGACGGAGGCTCTTGCAACGTCAACTGGGACGTGCGAGAGGACGTCTTTGAACCGGCGTTGATCGACGACATGTGGGAGTCATTTACCGACCTACTCGATCGCCTGGTCGACGACGGTTCGGCGTGGCAGGAAACTGATTCAGTCCACTTGCCCGATAAGACGATCGCCATCCGTAACCGCATTCACAAAACCCACGTACAGCAGACCACCCGATGCCTCCACGACGGGTTTTGGGATAACGTCCAGCAGCACCCACACCAGCCAGCGCTGGTGTGTGGCGGAAAAACCTACAGCTACCAACATCTGGCTGGCTACGTCGGGGCATTACAGCATGAGCTCTCTGATGTCGGTCCCGGAGATTACATTGCCATCGTCCTAGGTAACGGAGTATGGCAAATAGCTGCCGCTGTTGCCGTGGTATCAACTGGTGCAGCCTACGTGCCGATCGATCACGAGCAACCCGCAATCCGCCAACGTTCAATGATAGAAGCGTGTCGTCCTGCCAACGTCATCACTAATTCTCATTTCTCCGAAGAAAATACCGATATCTCCAACATCAACGTCGATACTCTCAGCCCGATACAGTACAGTGGCACCATAGCCTCACCGGTTTCCCCCACCGAAACCGCCTACATCATCTTCACCTCAGGCAGCACCGGAATTCCAAAAGGTGTTGTCGTTACGCACT
Organism: Corynebacterium sp. HMSC076D02; assembly: GCF_001813815.1. Taxonomy (NCBI): domain Bacteria; kingdom Bacillati; phylum Actinomycetota; class Actinomycetes; order Mycobacteriales; family Corynebacteriaceae; genus Corynebacterium; species Corynebacterium sp. HMSC076D02. The sequence continues at coordinate 27,341 of NZ_KV814038.1, read as the reverse complement.
CGGCTGCAATGAACACCATAGATAGCGTGAACAATCTCCTCGGCCGAAATAAAAGACGCACGGTATTGGGGGTATCGAAGTTATCCTTTGACTTATCCGTGTATGACATCTTCGGTACCTTCGCAAGCGGTGGCACTTTGGTCCTGCCGTTAGACGAGGAATCGCGAAACCCCAGCAAATGGATCGATTTCCTTGTTGATAACAACGTCGATACCTGGAACTCTGTTCCTGCACTGTTCCAAATGCTTGTGCGAGAGGTAGAGGTGACCCGTCACCCGAACATCCTCAGCCTAGACCTGGTTATGCTGTCCGGAGACAGGATCCCGGGCACTCTCCCAGCGCATGCTGCACCCCACTTCCCTAATGCTGAACTCATCAGCCTCGGCGGCGCCACGGAGGGCGGAATATGGTCGATTTTCCACCCGATGACCTGTCACACAAATGAAACTAGCATACCATATGGTACCGCGTTACCCAACCAAGGAATGTGGGTGCTCGACGAGGCCTGCAATGAGTGTCCGGACTGGGTGCGAGGGCAAATCCATATTTCCGGGGAAAGCCTAGCCACCGGTTACCTCAACGATCCAACCTCCACAGCAGAGAAATTTTTCTTTTCCGAAAAGCATGGCACACGTATGTACGCTACCGGGGATATAGGAAGCTACCGCCCAGACGGCGTAATCGAGTTTCACGGCCGTCGGGACAATCAACTAAAAATCAACGGCTATCGAGTGGAAACCGGCGAGATAGAAGGAGTCCTCGAATCCAACGACTTCGTCGAACGCGCTATAGTACTCACCCAGGAAACCAGTGACCCAATTAAACTACATGCTTTCGTCACTGATGCACAGAGCGACAAAGATGAGCTCAAGGATGCTGGGCAAATCAGAAACTCGGAGCTCCGTACAATGCTTGAGCAGCGCTGGACACCTGCAGATACGAGCCTTGACACGGGAATATTTGCCACATGGATGCGGCTGGGAAACGAAGCCGCGATGGCTGCTTTGCTCGCGGCTTTCCAACAAGCCGGTGTTTTCCTCGTTGCAGGAAAATACCACACTCTTACGGAAATCACCGCGGCGATCCATCCCTCCGAAGAGTATCGCGAACTCATAACCCGTTGGCTCAATATTCTGACTGGAGAAGGCTTAGCCACTAAGGATGATGAGGGTTGGACTGTCAGCCAACAGACCCTGGACTTCTTCGTGTTCGGAGAGGCCTGGGATCAGTTCGGCAACATGGAAGCGGAAATCAATAACAGTAAGGAATTATTCAATTACCAACGGCACGCAGCTGAGGCGCTTCTTTCCCAGTTGCGCGGAGAGATCAGTCCCACCGAGGTGTTCTTCCCGGAGGGAGATACCCATAACGCCCGCACCATTTACGGCGAAAACCGCATTAGCAAGGCGATGAATGCTGCGGCCGCAGAGGCAGTGATCGGCATTGCCGAGCACCACGCTGATCATCCGGTAAGGATCCTCGAGGTCGGCGCTGGCATAGGTGCTACGACGGAAAAAATTGTTAGCCGACTCCCCGAGAACGTAATCGAATACCGCTTCACCGATATTTCGACATTCTTCCTACATAAAGCCCAAAAAATGTTCGCGCATTGTGATGCCATGACCTATGGCCTGTTTGATATGAACTCAGACTGCACATCGCAAGATGTAGAGTTCGGCGGTTACGACATCATTTTGTGCGCCAACGTACTGCATAATTCAGTAAATATCGAGGAGTCATTCACCCGCTTAAAGCAGCTGCGCCGCCCCGGGGGCGTGATCGTCATAGTAGAGCCGATCACTGAACTTTACGCAGCCCTTATCTCGGTGTCCATCAAGATGAATCTGGTTGATTTCACGGACCACCGTGCGGAATCACACAAGGTGTTCATCGAGGACGCGCAGTGGGATCAGGTCTTCAGGGATACCCAGATGCACCGCATCGCGGAGTACCCAAACACTAGTGACCCGTTGCGCGAATGCGGGCAACGACTCATCATCGTTGGTGCCGATGACGACGATGTCCCCACGCTCAACAGTGAAGACATTCTGGGCTACCTGCGTGCTCACCTACCGGGTTACATGGTTCCGGCTTCCGTCAATGTACTACCGGAATTGCCGTTAACCTCAAATGGCAAGGTAGACCGCAAGGCCCTAGCGCAACTCTGCTTAGAACCGGTGGGAAGCCCCAACAACCGGATCGATCCTCCACGCAACGAAACGGAAGAGCAGATAGCGACTATCTGGCGCGATGTCCTCGACACCACGGAGGTTGGGCGCAATGATGACTTCTATGCGCTTGGGGGTGACTCACTGCTCATGGCCGAAACGGTAACCCGGCTCCGCCAAGAAATACCTGGCCTACAGCAGCACACGTGGGACGCCCTTATGCGTGGCGTACTCAAGGTGCCAACCATCGCAGGCATTTCCGCGCTAGCACAGGCTGCAGGAAGTAGCTGTCAACCCGAAGCATTAAAAGCCGTTAATTCTGCTAATCATACCTCCCCTGAACTGACTGCTCTGTCTACTGTAGCCAGTGGCTCTCCAACTGGGTCTTCAAATCTGCATGTATACCGATTGCCGAAGGACGCAATGTTCTGCCGCGTGATGATCCACGCTGGCACTGGCCGCCTGAAGGACTACGAGTTCTTGATGCCCGAACTGCTTCAACGCCAGCCAGAGATTGCCCACGTTGGTTTTACCGCTGGTGACGCAGATCGATTCCTGGACTACACAACCCGTACGCTGATCAGGGATCTGGCCCAGAGCTACGCCCAGGAACTTGATGAGTTGGATATGGAATCTTATCAGTTGGTCGGCTACTGCATTGGCGGTATGTTAGCGCTGGAGACCGCGAAGGCGCTCACCGAACTCGGCCGCGACGTGCGCCAGGTAACTTGCATCAGCACCCACCAGTGCCCGCACCGGGTCACTAATGAACTGCTGTGTGAGCTCGCCTATGGGTGCATTTTCAACGCTGACCTAAGTGCAATGGGGGCGAACTTCGACCTCAAAACCCTCGCAGCAGCCCTGGAGCACACCCTTGATGGCATCAACCGCAATATCAGTGACGAAGAACTGTGTACCCTTGAAGGCCCATACGCAGATATCGGGGAATTCTTCCAAAAGATGGCGGTGTTGAGTCCCAGGGCGCGCCGCAAACTCATCTACCGAAGCATCCGTGAATTCGACACAGACTCCGAGTCCACTCGCGGGATGCTGGACATCCTATACGATGTCTTCCGGCATTCGTTACTCGGAACCATCGACTACGTCCCCGATGTCTATTTCGGTGATGTAGTCGTACTGCAGCCTACCGAAGGTGTAACTGGTTTTTACCCGAGCCTAGGCGGAGACATCGATTGGCCAGCGACCGTGCTCGGCAACCTGCAGATACATGCCGTGGCCGGTTCTCATGCCACCTGCCTGCTACAGGAGAACGTACCCTCACTACTTCCGTTCTTCACGGAGAGGGAACAACGAAATGGCTAATGTGGGACACATTATCTATAAAGCAGACGACCTAGAGAACTCAATTAATTACTTCCGTTCGCGCGGCTTTGACGTTGAACCAGGACAACAGAAAAACGCTGCAAGCGCGCTTATTTATTTCTGCGAGGGTCCCTACCTGGAGATACGAGAGCGAGCCGACGTACCACCGTTTTTCCGCCAACTTTTACACCTTACTGGCAATGGAAAATTCGTCGACTCCTATGACAGATTCTCCACCATGTCACAGGGGTACTCACGGGTGGTACTGGAGGCGCAGCGCAAGGAATTTGACCACATAAAGGAGATTTTTGATTCTCATCAAACCAAGAGCCTGACAATCCCGTTCTCCCGCAAGGATCCCGCTGGCAGACGGCTCGCCTGCTGGTGTCTGTCACCCGACGACTGGGCGATCCCGCTTTTCGTGACCCCCTTTGTCATTGATACCCATCGCAGCACCCCGCATCCTAACGGGATTACCCACATAACCGACATCGATTTTGCGGCCAGTGAGAAGACATTAAGCATTTGTAAGCACGTTGGTGTCGACGGCGGCCTCACCTGCCGTTCCGGCACAGGCACGATTGATTTGGAGTTTGCATGAGAGGGCGCGATATCGACCGCAACAGTGTGTTGAAGCATTACGAAGGCACCGGCCACCTGGCCCGAAAAAGCCTGTGCCAGGAACTGTTCGAATCATCCGAGATTTATTCGGACCATGTAGCTGTCATCGCTGACGACGCACACCTGACCTACGCACAACTCGAGCAATCACTTTGTGTGTTCACCGAGGAGCTACGAGAAAGCGGCCTCTCGCCAGGAGACCACGTGCTACTGCAACTGCCAAACACCGCAGCGTATGTGGTGACTCTGCTTGCGCTGATGCGCGTGGGTGCTATCCCAACCCTGCTGCTTCCCGCGCATAGAGAGGCCGAAGTTGCAGCGTTGTGTGAGTCTTTACACCCAGTTGCTTATATCGGTGGCCGCGACCATCTCGGTTTTGACACCGTAGCCATGGTAGAGGCTATGGGACCCGGCGAGCTCGGACTCAAAGAACTGTGGGCCGATAACGGACCCACGCACGACAAGGAGTCCTCGTACCGAGTTCTGCCAGGTCTCTTCACTGCCCCGATTTCTACCAAATGTTCTCCGCCTACTAAGTGGCCGGATCCACGCAGCGTTGCGCTGAATCTTTTGTCTGGCGGAACCACGAACATGCCAAAAATAATTCCCCGGGTACATGAGGCGTATGCATATAACACCCGTGCGGCGGCACAGTGCTGCGGCGTCGGGCCAGATACGGTATACTTGGCGGTTCTATCTACCTCTCATGATTTCGCCTTAGCTCAGCCCGGGATTCTGGGCACCTTGCTTTCGGGCGGCACTGTGGTTCTGTGCACCAGCGCAGCCTTCGATGAGGCGTTTCCGGCCATTGCGACCCACGGGGTCACGCTGACTGCACTAGTTCCTGCGGTAGCCCAGGTGTGGGTGGAGGCCGCAGAGTGGTTTCCCGCAGATTTCTCTTCCTTGGAGCGAATTATCATTGGCGCAGCGGCGCTTAACGACGGCTTAGGTGAGGCAATACAGGATCGTTTCGGTGTGCGTATCCACCAGGGTTATGGCATGGGTGAAGGCATCACTACGTTCACGCGTATTGATGACCCTCCAGCGGTGATTCTTGGCACGCAAGGTCGTCCCATCTCTGATGCTGACGAGTTGGTAATCGATGGCCCGGGAGGCGAGCCGGGAGAGATACTAGAAAAGGGCCCTTATACTTTCTTCGGCTACGAAGGAAACCGCGATACCCCGGACTGTTTCACCGAGGATGGTTTCTTCCGCACCGGTGACCGTGGCTACCTTACCGAGGACGGCAACCTGGTGCTGTGCGGGCGCGTGGTTGAACAGATCAATCGCCTGGGCGAAAACGTCTCCCCTTCTGAGGTCGAGACACTCTTGTCTGGAACTCCAGGCATTAGTGCTGCAGCCGTCTTCCCAATGCCAGATAGAGCACTGGGAGAGCGCACCGTTGCAGCCATCGTCGCCCAACCAGGCGTTAACCGCTCCGCCATTCTGGATGATTTCCTCACCCGAGGCGTAGCCCGATACAAGGTGCCGGACCAGGTGATCACTGTCGACGAAATTCCACTGATCAACATCGGCAAGGTCGACAAGAAAAAGCTGCGTGCTCTCGCGGCAGCGCAATTTACTGACCGTGAATCCGAACAAAGCTGAGAGGACAAGACCATGATCAAAGAGGAACAAATTCGCGAAGAACTCCTCGCCTCGCTCCACCAGATCCTCGGCGAAGATGCCGAAATCGGCATCGACGACAACCTGCTCTCCCACGGCCTGGAGTCACTTCCAACAGTCCGTCTGCTCGCTGATTGGATGAAACAGGGACACCGCGTCTCCTTTGGAGATTTCATGCGCGCCCCAACGGTAAGGCAGTGGGCGAAGATGCTTGTAGAATCCACACCAAACCACAGCACTGACGCCATTGAGTCCCCCAAAGATGGGTTTGCCGCTCCCATCGACGATTCCGTACCCTTTGACCTCACAGATGTCCAATACGCCTATTGGATTGGCCGCAATTCCTCGCAGCAACTGGGCGGGGTGGGCACCCACGGCTACGTAGAGGTCGAATCCCGCAGTATCAATATCGACCGATTGCAACAAAGCTGGCTGACGCTGCTACGTTCCCACCCGATGTTGCGCGCCTGCTACACCGAAGATGGCAAGCAATATGTGCTGCCAGAGCCGCCCCACCCCACCATCCTCGTTCATGACCTCACCAAGATGGACGAGTCCACGCGCGAAGAAGCTCTGCTATCCACGCGCGAACGCCTTTCGCACCGACTGTTGGACATAGCTACCGGCCATGTGGTATCTTTAGAAGTCAGCCTCCTCCCTCAGGATGTAGCAGTTATTCACTTCGATATCGACCTGCTTGTGTGCGATGTGCAGAGTTTCCAAATTATCTTGCACGACCTCGCCCACCATTACGCCACCGGTGAAGCCCCCGACGCCGACCCGTCGTGGAGTTTCGCTCGCTACCTCGCTGGACACGCTCGCGAAGGCGTCGCCGATATCGACCGTGACCAGGCATACTGGCGCAATCGCCTCTCCGAGTTGCCGGGTGCCCCAACCTTGCCGATGAGCCACGGCACCAACGAGGAACAAGCACACCGGTTTGTACGCCGCAGTCGATCATTCGATTCGGCGACTTGGTCGCGCTTGCGTGAGGTGTGTGAACACCACGCTACTACCCCAGCAATGGTGTTGCTGACCGCCTACGCCCGCACCATCGGCCAATGGAGCGAGAATAAAAAATTCCTCATGGCCGTACCTCTGTTCAACCGCGGTTCAGACACAGCGATAAAGAATGTCGTCGCAGACTTTACCGCCCTGACACTCACCAGTATCGATCAGTCCACACGCCGCACTTTCAGCGAGGACCTCAAGGATATACAGGCCTCTTTCTATGAGGATTCGTCACATTCACAGTATTCGGCGGTGCGGGTGCTGCGAGACCTACGTGCTTCCAGAGGTGAGCAAGTTTTGGCTCCCGTGGTGTTCTCCTGCAACCTGGGAGACCCACTGGTTGGCCAAGAGTTTATAGATACCTTCGGAGAGATTAGCTACATGATCTCCCAGACCCCCCAGGTGTGGATTGACCTCCAAGTCTTCACCACCGTCAACGGCTTCCTAATCGTCTGCGACGCAGTTGAACAGTTGTTCCCCGAGAAGATGCTGGACGATCTCTTCGCCACCCTAGTGATGGAGATTGACAAGGCAATCACCGACGATCTCTCGCATTCAGACCCGGTAGAGAGCCCAGGAGCGCAGGCCCGTCGAGCGTCACGTGCCGAAGTTGCCTCTTGGCGGCTGCCTGACACCACCCTTGTCGATGAGGTGATTGCCGCTGCACGGTGCCACCCCCAGGCCACGGCCATTCGCAGTGCAAGCGGCGACGTTATTACCTACCAAGATTTGGAAGAGCAAGCCACCACCATCGCCTCTGCTTTGGTGAATTCCGGGGTTGGGCGAGGCGCTTTGATTGCAGTGATGGTGGAGCGTGGTCCTCGCCAGATTATTGGTGCGCTAGCCGCGATGATGGCGGGCGGGGCATATGTACCGGTGAGTCTACAGCAACCGGAATCTCGTATTGCCGCTCTCTTGGGGGCAAGCCAAGTAACGCATCTGATTACTGACCGACCCGATAAGGTTCTGAGCGAAACTGCAGTTCAGGTAGTAGATTTCACGAGCGCTACCGGCACAGCCAATCTTCCGCAGCTGCATCCACAAGACCCAGCCTATGTAATCTACACCTCTGGGACCACTGGAACACCAAAAGGAGTCGAGATTTGCCACGGTGCTGCATGGAACACCATTAGCGAGATCAACCGTCGCCTGGGCGTTGGTCCGACAGACCGCCTACTAAGCGTATCTTCCTTTGATTTCGATCTCTCGGTGTACGACGCCTTCGGGCTCCTTTCTGCTGGCGGCGAACTGGTAACCATCCCAGATGATGCGCGCCGCGACGCCAAGAAGTGGGTATCGCTGGTGGATAGTTTAGGCATAACTATCTGGAATTCGGTGCCTACTTTGTTTGAGATGCTTTTATCTGCGGCTGATCGGACACCGGGCAAGCTCAGCAGCATACGCCATGTTCTGCTATCTGGCGACTGGATTGATACCAGCCTGCCTGAGCGCATGCGCACGGTTACCCCGCAGGCACACCTATTAGCTATGGGCGGTGCGACGGAGGCATCTATCTGGTCCAATGGTCTCGACCTCGATGTAGTGTCACCCGAGTGGACCTCAATTCCCTATGGTCGGCCGCTTGCCAAACAGATGTACCGGGTGGTGTCCAGCAATGGCCAGGACTGTCCCGATTATTCTGTGGGGGAGCTGTGGATTGGCGGCCTGGGCGTAGCTACACAATATGTCGGCGACCCCGGACTCACCGAAACTAAGTTCGTAATCTCGGAGGACTCACGTTGGTACCGCACAGGCGATATGGGCCGGTTCTGGGCCGATGGGACGATCGAGTTTTTAGGCCGCTCGGATAACCAAGTCAAAGTTCGTGGCCACCGCATCGAACTCGGCGAGATCGAGTCCGCGTGTGAAGCGTTGCTGCCAATAGAGCGTGCCGTGTGTATCACGCACCAAGGTGCATCATCGTCACCATCTTTGGTTACGTTTGCTCAGTTCACACCGTCACATGTTGCCCGAACTACTCCGGAGCAGTTTGCGACGTCATTGCGCGCCAAAGTCAACGACGTGCTGACCGAGGGCGACATCCGCACGTCCGTCGAGCACGATGAGCATTTACAGACCGCATATGCCTTCTCAGTGATGCGACGCTGGGAGGAGCAACTCACCGGCGTGGGGACCCCAAACCACCTCCGCGAACACCGTAATCGCTGGCAGACATGGCTAGGCAAAGCAGATGAACACCCGGCTACCGCAGACTTGCTTCTAGACGACGAGTCGTTCGGCGCGTTAGAGCGTTTTGTCACCCCCTTCGAGCAAGCCTTCGTAATGGCGGAGAAGCAGCGCAGTATCGCTGAGTTCATCCAAAGCCCAGATTCGATGTCGGTGGAGCAATTCCTCGCAACCCGTCCGTTGGGTCGGTTGGTTCACCGGGTCCTCGGCGCGGTTGTGCGTGAATGCAGTACCCACTCAACCAGCGAGCTCAAGATTCTTGAGATCGGGTCACGCCGGCCCGAGGCCTCTGCGGACTACGCGGCTATCGCGGGGACGAGCGCATACGTGCTCGCTGATCCCTATCGTCATCACCTCGAACATGCCGGACAACGTGTTGGTAACACCTTCACGTACCGCCAGCTCGGAGTCACTAGCACGCCCCAACCGACTCCTGGGGAGGCAGTGACGAAGGCGGACTTGGTGCTGTGCAACCAGACGCTGCACCAGAGCGAGGACATCGAGAAAACGCTCTGTGAGGCCTGGGGCCTCAGCGCCCCTGGAGCAACGATGGTGGTGGTAGAGCCCACTGCCCCCTCCCCGATGTCCGATATCACCGCCGCATTTATTGCCAACAATACCACGGACGCTCGGGCCGAAACCGGTACAGTACTACTCAGCGCCCGCAGCTGGAAAGAAATCCTGCAGCGCACTGGGTGGAAACCTGTAGAGCATGTAGAGATCACTAAAACGACGGCGCTTATCATCGCCGAACGCGCTAGTTCCAACGAATCGGTCACACTATGCGATTCTGACTATGCCAAGGCTACAAACCTACTGGCCACCCGCCTTCCGGAGTACATGCTACCGAAACGCATCCTGGAGCTAGCGAAGTTTCCACTCACCAGCAACGGCAAGATTGACCGCAAAGCGCTCACAGCATTAGTGCCGGAATACTTCGACAACGAGCCCGCTGTCACCGAACTTCCGCACACCGCCACCGAGAAACAGCTCATCGATATCTGGGATGAGCTGCTGCACACCAGCTCCAACGTGAACTCAGACTACTTTCGCTTGGGTGGTGACTCTCTCACAGCAACACGCCTGCGCCGTACCATCGAACAGTGTTTTGGCGTGGAATTTCCGTTAGAGAATATCTTTGACGTTCCGTTGCTGCGCGACATGGCCGCCCGAATTGACCAGATAGCCGAAGTCCCCCACCAGCAATCGGATCTTCCCAAGATTGTTCACGGGTCTGAACAGTACGCTCCGTTCCCGCTGACTGAGGTGCAGCAGTCCTATCTCATCGGCAGCTCTGGAGCCATCGAACTCGGCGACGTTTCCAGCCACTGTTACTTTGAAATGTCCACTGCCTGCCTAGACCCGGAGCGAGTGGAAGACGCGTTCAATGCCCTGATTAAACGCCATCCCATGCTGCGCACCGTCGTGTGTGAGGACGGATTGAGTCAGCGTGTGTTGCCCGAAGTACCACGCTACCGCATTGCCCTCATTCGCTCCGGCAACGCCGACAATGAGGATACTCTCGATGAAATCCGAGAGGAAATGTCCCGCCAGAAGTTTGATCCCACTCAGTGGCCATGCTTTGACGTGCGCTACGTAGCCGAGCCCGACGCGGGTCGACTGCTTTTAAGTTTCGATAACTTGTTTATCGACGGCTGGAGCATGTTCCACATTTTCCGTGAGTGGAAGCAGGCCTACGACCACGGCGTAGACAGTCTCGATCCGGCAATCCCCTATTCATTTAAAGACTATGTCGAAGCCACGATTGAACTGTCACACAGCGACATCCATAAGCGTGACCAAGCCTATTGGGAATCGGCAGTGGATACTATTTATCCTGCACCGCAGTTGCCGGTGACCGACACAAACGGCGCTAATACCTCGCAGTTTTGCCGCCACCACGCCCTGGTGGACGCTGCGAAGTGGCGCCGGATTAAGCAACGGGTACGTGAGGAGGGGATGACCGAAGCCGTATTCCTAGCCGAGGTATACGCCGAAGTCCTAGCGAGGTACAGCGATGAGCCGCGACTTAGCATCAACCTGACCCGGTTCGACCGCACTCGGTTCGCCCCCGAGGTTGACCACATAGTTGGCGACTTCACCAGCCTATCTATTCTCAGCGTGGATACCCAGTGTGCACCATCGTTCCGGGACCGCGCTGCAGCGCTACACAGGCGCATGTTCAGCAATCTCGATCACGGCAGTGTCTCCGGCGTGTCGGTGCAGCGAATGCTTACTAAGCAACGCGGTGCTCGGGTAACCATGCCGGTGGTCTTCACGTGTGGCCTGGGCGTCGTGGAGCACCCCGAGTCAGATCAGAGTCCTTACCTGGGCGTAATCGATCATGGCCTATCGCAGACGCCACAGGTATGGATGGACCTCCAGGTCTATGAACACGATGGTGGCCTGATGCTGAATATGGACGCGGTCGAGGCGATCTTCCCCGACGACATGGTGGCGGAGCTTTTCACCAGCCTTACAGCCACTCTCTCGCACCTCGCAGAGTCCCCTGAACTCTGGAACGCGCCCACCAGTACCATAGCTCCGACGACCAACGCGCCCACCGCAGATCGAATCAACGACACAGACCGGGAACTCCCCGGAGCGGATAAGAGCCTACTGGGGCTGTATCAGAAGGGACTTGCCGAGCATGGTGACAACCTCGCGGTGATAGACGCCACCACGCAATGGACATACGAGCAACTCAATGAGCAGTCGGATAAGTGGGCCCAGCTTATTGCTGCAACTGACCCGACGCCTGGTGATCTCGTTGGCATCATGATGGAAAAGTCCGCACAACAGATCGCAGCGGTACTAGGCGCAATGAAGGCCGGATGCGCCTACTTGCCGCTGAGCGTGGACCAACCGGTGGGGCGTAACACTTCCATCATCAACGATGCGGGTGCATCCATTGTTGCGATGGACCATCCGGACGATGATTTCGCTGCGTTAGCCGAGCACTGCACAGTCATCACTCTGGCCGATGTCGCCCGGCATCGGCCAGGTGACCAGGCCTTAAGCGAATCGAGTCCGACACCCAGCTCGCTTGCGTACGTCATCTACACGTCTGGTACGACGGGCACTCCCAAAGGAGTAGCCATCACCCACGAGTCGGCGGTCAATACGATTGTCGATGTCAACGAACGCCTCGGGGTGACTCCGACCGACCGGATATTGGGGATTTCAGAGCTAAACTTCGATCTATCGGTATACGACATCTTCGGGATGTTCGCGCGGGGTGCTACCTTGGTGTTGCCATCTCCAGCAGACAAACGTGATCCGCAGTGCTGGGCAGATGCCGTAACTACGCACTCGGTGACGCTGTGGAACTCTGTGCCAGCACTTTTTTCGATGTACGTGGAACACCTCCGCGAACGGAGCCTCATTGGTTCCTCCGTACGGTCGGCACTACTCAGCGGAGATTGGATACCTGTAAATATCGCTTACCAGGTCAGCACCCTCTTCCGGGACTGCACAGTTTTCGCTGCTGGGGGTGCTACCGAGGCATCGATATGGTCAAACTGGTACGAGGTAGGCGTCGATGATGCCTCGCGTACCAGCATTCCCTATGGAACGCCGCTGGCAAATCAGCGAATGTACATCCTCGATGAGGCCCTGAACCCCCGACCCACGCATGTGCCGGGAGACCTTTACATTGCCGGACGTGGCCTGGCCATGGGGTACTGGAAGGACCCAGAGAAGACCGCAGCATCATTCATCACCCACCCCCGCACCGGCGAACGAATGTACCGCACGGGCGACAAGGCCCTCTACAATCACCTTGGTCACATCATCTTCCTGGGGCGCGAGGACGGTCAGGTTAAGGTCAACGGCTACCGCATCGAACTCGGTGAGATCGAGTCAACAGCACGAAAATTCAACGAACTCCGCGATTGCGTCGCTGTCAACGACCATGGCATTGTTCTCTACGTTGTTACGCATGAGGGCTTTAACATGGCAGCACTCAATAACCACCTCGCCGAGTCTCTCCCTGCCTATATGCGTCCACGCGTGATATCACGCATTGATGGGCTACCACGGTCTTGGAACGGCAAGATTGATCGCAAGAGTTTAGAAGGAAAAACCTTTGAACAACCACAAACAAGGGAACGCTCTCGTAATCACCGAGATTCGGGTATCATTACCATCTTGCAAGAACTCCTCGGGCCCAAGGAGATCAGCATCGACGATGACTTCTTCACCATCGGTGCCGACTCGCTCACGGCCGTGCGGCTTACTAACTCGATTCGTCGAGAAATGTCAGTAGAGATCTCCATACGTGACGTATTCAACCATCCAACGGTCCGAGAATTGTCCGACCTGATCGCCAACATCGTCGGCAGCGACGTAGAAGAAGGCGAAATTTAGAGTTCATGCCACACCTGTTTCACTCACCTGACAAGCCACTTGCCCCCAACCCAGTGCTACGCACAAGCAGCCTAATCTGAAAGGAAACATCATGCCCAGTACTCCCCACACCACCCCGAAAGATGCAAAAGCAGGACGGCTGAACATCACCGACCTGATGAACATCGGCATCTTCTTCGTCATCAACTTGGTAGCCGGCGTGGTCATCGCCTTCATCGGCATCACCCCCATCACCTACGTGATGATCACCAGCGTTCAGGCCCTCATCCTGGGCATCCCGATGATGCTGTTCTTGGCCAAGGTGCACAAGCCCGGCATGGTCTTCATATTCCTTCTTCTCAGCGGCCTCGCCAGCCTGCTGCTTGGTTTAGGCATATGGCCACTGCTGCTCAGCTTGGTCATGGCCGTGTTTGCCGAGTTAATTTTGCGCGCCGGCAAGTATACGAGCGCAATACACAGTGTGATCGCCTATGCCTTTATAGCAGTGTCACCCACCGCATCATATATTCCGCTTTTCTTCACCACTCGGCGCTACATAGAGAGCAGCGGCATGCAGACCAAATATGGTGCTAGTTTCGCGGATGGCCTCACCTCTATTGGCCAGATGACTTGGCTATTCCTCATCATTGTGATAGTAACCTTCGTCTGCGGGATCCTCGGCGGGATCCTCGGCCGGCGCATCTTCACCAAGCACTTCCAGCGAGCAGGAATCGCCTGATGTCGCCCACTTTGCCCGGATCAGGCACGCACACAGCGGGACTCCATCTGGACCCACGCACCACGGTGCTGGTCATCCTCGTGGTGTCCTCGGTGCTCATCTCACCGGCCGGGTCCAGTGGGGCGCTGGGCAGCACCGCCCGGTGGATGCTCATTGCCGTTCCCGGGGCACTTTTCCTCGCCTCCGGCATGGTGGCCGCTGCACTGCGATACGCACTCACCTTCGCGGTGCTCGCTGGCTTTCCTGCGGTGGTGGTACAGGCCCTGCCCGAGCGCCACATCATCGTGGACGTGTGCGCTACGTGGTTCGCAGGGCTTTCGCTCATCCTCCCTGGCATCACGTGCTGCTGGTACCTACTACGCACCGTCTCGGCCAGCGAATTCATGGCCGCGATGCAGCGCATGCGGAGCCCCGACGCCCTGACCATCCCCACGTCCATCATGTTCCGGTTCTTCCCGACGATTCTCGAGGAATACCGCGATATCCGCACCGCCATGCAGATGCGTGGCATCTCGGGCCTGCGCAACCCGATCGCTATGCTCGAATACCGCTTTGTGCCACTGTTGGCGTCCGTTGTGAGCATCGGCAACGAGCTGGCTATGTCTGCAGTGACCCGCGGATTGGGCTCGCCTCGCCGACGAACCACGCTGTGCGAGATAGGCTTCCGCGTAGGCGACGCAATAGTCATAAGCGTGCTCGTCGTGTCCCTGATCCTACTACTGGTAAATATAGTGATGCTGCCGTGATAAAGCTGCACGATGTGTCACTATCCTATGGTCAAAACACAGCGGAGCCGGTGCTGCACCACGTAAATCTCACCGTGGCGAAGGGCGAACTAGTTCTAGTGTGTGGCGAATCAGGCTGCGGTAAGTCCAGCCTGCTACGCCTGATAAACGGCGTGGCGCACACGTTCTGCGACGCCCAGATTTCGGGGGAGGTGCTGCTGGACGACGAAGACATCACTCATGCCCACCCACACGACATCGCCGAACGCGTAGGCTCAGTGTTCCAAAACCCCAAGTCGCAATTTTTCACGCTGGAAGTAGCCAGCGAACTCGCCTTTGGCTGCGAAAACCTCGGCGTGGCGCCCAACGAGATTCGACAGCGTATTGGGGAACTTTCCGCAGATTTCGGCATGGTTCATCTCCTCGACCGGCACCTGTTCACACTTTCCGGCGGCCAGAAACAAAAAATAGCATGCGCTTCAGTGGCCGCGATGCACCCACAGGTACTACTACTAGACGAACCATCATCAAATCTCGACCTCGCCGCCGTCGATGAGCTGCGCCGCATCGTCGCGCAGTGGAAGACACAGGGCCGCACCGTCCTGATCGCTGAGCATCGGCTTTCCTACCTAGTTGACATCGTGGACCGAGTGCTGGTTATGCAGGACGGGCAGATCGCTCATGATCTCAGCGGCTCGGAGTTTCGCACCCTAGACAAGGCCGAACTGTACCGCATGGGCTTGCGCTCAGCGCAGCAGGTCCCCGAGGTGACCCGCGAGCCACGCCCTTCAAGTGGCACGATGGTGCTCAAAAAGCTACAGTTCACCTACCCCAAGGCTACAGAGCCATCCCTGAGCATCAGCCACACGGAGTTGCCGCAAGGGCAAGTCATCGGCGTGGTAGGACGCAACGGGGCCGGAAAATCTACCTTTGTGCGCGTTCTGACTGGCCTGGAATCTAAGGCCACCGGCGTGGTGGACATCAATAACCGCTCGCTCTCGGGTCCCCGGCAGCGCCTGCGCCAGTCCTATTTAGTAATGCAGGACGTAAACCACCAGCTTTTCGGGGAGAGCGTGGAGTCCGACGTAATCATCGGCACCAGTGGACCGGATGGGAAAAACGAAGCGCGCCTTACCGAGGTGCTTGGTGCACTTGATCTCGCGGACAAGCGGGCCCGGCACCCGATGTCGCTTTCGGGCGGCGAACGCCAGCGCGTGGCCATCGCCTCAGCAGTCCTAAGTGAGCGCGAGGTAATCGTCTTCGATGAACCCACCAGCGGGCTGGACCTGTGCCGCATGCACCGGGTGGCCCACCTGCTAGACGCCCTAGCCCGGCAGGGCAAGACCGTTTTGGTAGTAACCCATGACATGGAGCTGGTGGCGCGGTGCTGCGATCTTCTCCTGCGCGTGGAAAAAGGCCGCCTTACCGCCTGCGAACCGTGCGATGATCTCGCACTGGCGCGCACGGTGCGGTATCTACGCGGCCGCGACAGCTAGTCCCTACAGCTTCCAGCTGGTGGCGTCGCTCTTTTCACCCCAGAAGCTGCGGTAGCGTGGGGAACTCTCCATGAGTTCCTCGTGGTTGCCGATAGACTCCACGGTGCCGGAGGGACTCATCATCACAATCTGGTCCGCGTCGCGGATGGTGTGCAGCCGGTGCGCAATGACGACGATGGTGCGCTCGGCAGAAAGCGTTTTCATACCGCGCATCACAAGGTGCTCATTCTGCACGTCTAGAGAGCTAGTCGCCTCATCAAGCAGCACGATCCGCGCGTCCTTCAGTAGCGCACGAGCGATGGAGACACGCTGACGCTCACCACCGGAGAGATTCTGCCCGCCCTCGCTAATCAGGGTGTCAAACCCCTGCGGCAGCTGCCGGGCAATCTCGGTGACACCGGCCAACTCCGCTGCGCGGAGCACCTCCTCCCGCGTTGCATTGTGGCAGCCCAGGCGGATGTTTTCATACAGTGTGTCCTCGAAGAGGTACACGTATTGGAACACCATAGCCAGCGAATCCAACACCGCCCGGGAGCCAAGATCGCGAATATCCACACCACCGATACGGATGGTCCCCTGGTCAACGTCATAGAAGCGTGCCGCAAGTTTTAGCAAGGTGCTCTTGCCACAGCCGCTGGGACCCACCAACGCAGTAGTAGTTCCGGGCGCCACGCGGAAACTCACGTCGCGGACCACTGGGGTGTTGGGTTCGTAGCCAAAGCCCACCCCATCGAACTCGATGCCATAGTCGCGTGGCGCCGCCGGAACCGCAGGCTCCGGCAACACCCGCGCATCGAGGATCTTTTGGATCTCATCTAAGGTATTGCGCGCGGATTCCAAGCCCTCGCCGTAGGGTATGCCCGACATAGCAACGCGAGCCAGGATGAACACCAACACAATGACGCCAATGTAGGTGCCTGCTTCTAGCCAGTGGTTGAGAAGTAGCACGGTGGCCAGGGCATCAATGACCACGGTACCGACCATGATGATTAAAGCCAGACGACCCATGATCATCTCACCTGTCTTCTGGGTGTGCTGCTGGGCGCTAAGCTGCTCTCGAATCGAGGCGCGCACGGCGCGCTCCCCCAGCGAATCCGGCCCAGCCATGCGCAGCACCGGCTGCACCTGGGCGAACTCCAGCACCTCCGCGGCGCCGTGCTCGTTGCGCTCGCCCTTCTGGCGCTCTGCCACGCGGTACTGCCGCATTAGGCGGTTATAGGCGAACCACACCACGGCAGCCACTGCAACGGTAACCAGCCCCAGCCGCCAGTCCACGGCGATGAGAAACACGCAAGCCAAACCGGCCGAGGCAGCACCGTGCAGCATGGGCCGCAGCATCATTGCCGGCGCGTTAGCGGCAAACAGCGCACCGCTGGTGGCTACAACACCGATCTGGCCGGCGCGATCTTCTTCAAAATAGCCCAGGGGTAGCTGTGCCGTGCGATCGGCGATAAGCCGGTGGATGCGCAGCACGTAATCATGCCCCAGGTCCTGGGCAATAACCTCAGTGGGCCAGTCTGCGGCGGCGTAGACGAGGACGGAGATAATGATCCAGGGCAACCATGCTGCGGCCTGCGCGGGATCTTCGCTAAACAGCGTGTCCAAAAACAGTGCAATGAGGATAAGGCCAATGGCCAACGCCACCGCGGAAATCCCAATTAGCGTAAGGACCAGCACCAGACGGCGACGATCAGCCGGACTGCCCAGTGAATAGAGCGTGCGGATCATTATTTTTCCTCCCCTTGGATGCCCGCCTGCGCGGTTTGGTAGCGTGCCCACATCGTGGCGTAGCCCTTGCCTGCCGCCACTAACTCTTCGTGAGTGCCTGCTTCGGTGACCTCACCGTTTTCCAGCATGAGGATCCGGTCAGCGCCGGTGATCGTGTGGAGCCGGTGTGCGATAACTACTAGCGTGCGCCCGGCCACCAGCTCGGTAATGGCCCGCTGGATCGCGGCCTCGGAGTCCGGATCCGCAAAAGCGGTGGCCTCATCCAACACGAGGATCGGCGCGTCGAGCAAGATGGACCGGGCAATAGCCAGCCGCTGCTGCTCGCCACCGGAAAGCTGCGCGTCCTCTCCCACCACCGAGTCGTAGCCGCGCGGCAGATGGGTAATGCGCTCATGAATCTGGGCGGCGCGGGCGGCGCGAACCACGTCTGCGTCGGTGGCCTCCGGGTGAGCGAGGCGAATGTTATCCCGCACGCTCATCCGCATAAGGTAAGGGTCCTGGAAGACGAACCCTACCCTACGGTAGAGCTGGTCAGATCGGAGATCAGTACTAGGGACGCCACCAATGCGCACCGACCCCTCCGTGGGGTCTAATAGCCGGGGGATGAGCGCGGCTAACGTGGACTTCCCCGAGCCGGAAGGTCCCACCACCGCAGTGATGCTGCCGGCGGTAAGTTTTTGGTTAATGCCGGAAAGCACCGGGGTGTCCGGCACGTAGGAGAAGCTTAAATCTTTCAACTCAATTCCGGCGTTTGCAGGCTCCCTGCCGCCAGCAGCGGGCGGCAATACCGGGATGTTGAAGAACTCGGTGAGATCCGCCGCGGCAGCCTTCGCCTCCGAAAACATGATGTTAGTGCGCGAAAGCATAAGCAGAGGCGCGGCGATGTTGTTGATGAACAAAAACGCTGCCAGCACATCGGCCACTGGTACGCCCGCAGACGTGATGAGCCACGGGCTGGCCGCGGCTACCACCAGCAGGCCAAACCCGGTGGAGGTGAAGATCTTCATCAAAGCGGTGGGGTGTACGGTGGCGTGCAACCACTCGCGATAGAACCCACCAAAACTCCGGGAACGACTAAGGAAAATGCTCTCGTCGTAGCCTTCCGGAACAAACACCTTGATAACCGGGATGCCGCGCACCAACTCTACGACGGCGGCGTCTAGCTGCTTCTGGCTGGACTTAAATTTCTCCGCCTTTTCTTGAAACTCGCGCATCATAAACGGCATGGTGGCCACTGCCAACAGCAGTGGTACCAGGCCCAGCAGGCCTATCCGCCAGTCCACCACGAACATGTATCCCAGGCTCAATAGCGGTACGAGTACACCGGCCGAATAATCGTGCGGCGCGTGGGCGATGAGCTGGTGGATCTTGGTGACGTCGTCTTCGATGTAGGTTTTCACAGTCCCCGAAGGTGTCCGCGTAAACCAAGACAGCGGGAGCCTACCCAGCTTGGTAATCTGCTGCTGGCGTAAGTGCTCGCCCAAAAGGCCGTCGGCCTGGTGGCTTACCTGGAGGCTCTTCACGGTTGCCTGTCCATGTAGGACGGTGGCCACCATGAGCGCCGCGACTAGCAGCCACAGCTTTGACGCATCTATCGGCTCTCCCTGGAAGGACAGCATTACGGTGCGCACCAGCTCAACCAGCACGATTACCGGCACCAGCGACAAAACCGCCGCCAGCACCGCCAATAGCAGCGACACCGTGATCTGCCGGTGGGCAGGTTGAGATATTTGCCTAAAGGTAATGGGTGGTTTTTGTTCGGTCATCGGGGCCTCTTTACTTAACAGTCACAATCACGCATTGTTCCGCGCTAACCAGGCAGTGTTCCCAGTAATTCCCGCTAGAAAACCGGCAAGCAGGTCGAGGAACTCGGTTCCAGTATCGAGCGGGAAGAAATGCCCACCCGGCAGGACCTTCAGTTCAAAACTACCGCTGGTAAAATTTTCCCACCGGGAAAGCATCTCTGGGCTGACAGCTGGGTCGCTATCCCCCGCCAATGCCAGCACAGGAGAGCGAAGCACCGTGGTTGCATGGTGAAAGCCCTCGTGTAACACATAATCGCGACGAATGTCAGCGAGCAGCAGCTTCATCACATCATCATTGGCAAGGATCTCAGGTGGTGTGCCACCTACCTTCTCAAACTCCCTGCGCAGCGCACCGAACCCCATTGACGAGTGGTATTCCCCAGGCACGGTTTCTCCGGGCGCCTGCCGTGCGGCCACCACCACGGCTTCCGGTATAGTGGGCCGATGCATCTGCTGCAGGCAGGCAGCAACCTGGTAGGCCAGCGCTGCCCCCATGGAGTGGCCGTACAACGCAATCGGCGCGCCCGCCGCCAGATCTACTATCTCGGTTGCGCACATATCGGCGAGCTTGTCAAAGTCGCTTACCCATTTCTCTCGGCGACGGGTTGCCTTTCCGGGAAGCTCCACCGGCACCACGTCAATGCTTGGGTTGACCCCCACCCATCCACGATAGACGGAAGCGCTGCCTCCTGCGTGATGGAAGCAAAACAAGAGGGTTCCAGTGCGATGTCCGGCCACAAACGGAAAGACTCCCTCGCAGCTGATTTCTGTCATTTTTCGCCTTTCGCTAGGTCGGACTGATTAAGCACGATTTCTACTGCTGCGACGGTACCCGGGTCTGTGGCAAGCAACTCGGGCATCCTGCGGGCTGCGGAGTCGTATGCTCCACTTACCAAATCGGCAATTCCGGCGGCCAGGGACTGGGCACTCAGTTCGCCTCGCTGGGCGTCAATATAGTTCGGCCCGGCACCGTTTCGACAAACTGCGTTGGCATGGAAGTGTTGGTCACCACCGAATGCAACCGCAAGGCACGGCTTGCCGGCGCGCAGGATCGCCCCGGTGGTGCCCAGTGAGCCGTGGCAGATGCCTGCACGGCACCACGGAAGCACAGTCGCGAACGGGACCCGGGCGACGGTGAGGATTCCTTCTCTCACACCAGGCTCATGATCGGGATCGACGATTATCGCCCGCAGACCATGCTCGATGCACGCGTCTCGAGTCCATCGTTGAAGGTCATAAACGCGATCTGAGACCATACTCCCAAAGCTTGCCAGAACCGGGGCCGAGCCGGCAGCCACAAACTCCTCGACTGCTGGGTCTAGGGCGAGTTCACTGTGGTGCGGGTCAAGCCACTCGCCAGTGACGTGAATGTGGTTTTTCCATTCCGGCGCCGGCGGACTCAACGCGGGACTGAATTGGTAGATCGTGGTTGGTGGAGAGGAGAGCGCTCGCTGACGCAGCCCCAACCTACGGCGCCATGCCGCTATCACTGGGCGCATCGCCCAAGCCATCAGAGTATTGGACATCCAGTGGGTGACCAGAGCTCCGACAGAGCCGTCCAGTTTTCGCGGATCCACGAGGCTGTAACGGAGGCAGGGTTCGGTAGGGAAAACCTGCACCCGAACGCTGGGGACTCCGCGTGCAGCCCCTAACAACCGAGCAACTTCACTGAATTGGGTGTACATGACCACGTCAACGCCATCCATGGCATGCTCTAACACATCGAAAACGTGGGCGTCAGATATCATCTCACGGATACCTAAGACAGTGTCCATCATGCCTTTACTATCGCCCAAAAGGCGCTTCATTAACGCCCGGTAATCACCGGGTAACTCGATGTAGTCCACCCCGTTTGCACGAAAACTCCCGCCGAATTCGCTAAACCCAGCCAAAACAAACTGGTGGCCACGATCTCGAAGTGCGACACCAAGGTGCGCAAATGGCAGCATATCACCCTCAGAACCCAGGACGACCGCGAGAACTTTCACAGCCGTCTCAATCCGTAATCCAACTAGGCCACTCAGGAACCCAAGACTCCCCCATGAGCTTATCTTCCGGGCCAATATCACGAATGACTCGGCACGGATTACCGGCTGCGAGTACCATGGGCGGAATATCTCTTGTCACAACACTGCCAGCACCAATTACTGCACCATGCCCAATCGTGACACCCGCAGTTACCGTGCAATTGCCACCAAGCCACACATGGTCTTGTATGGTGATCGCACCCCCGGTACACACCATGTATTGCCGCTCTACGGGGTCTAAGGCGTGATTGCCAGCAAAGAAGGAACACCATGGACCAACCATGACCTCATTGCCAAATGTCACCGGGGCCATATCAAGTACCGTAGTTCCTCGATTGAAGGTCACGCCATCTCCGACCTTGATTTTCGAGCCATATTGGACATGAAATGGCAGGAAAACCATTAAGCGCTCCCCCAGTTCACCAAGCAGGTCTGCCATCACTGCCTGCTTCTCCGCTGTTTGAAGTGGACGAAGCTGGTTGAGATCGTGACACTTCTCCGCCGCCTCCATCATCTCGTAATAGAGATCCGGGTCCTCAATAGGGCGGAAGGGCTGACCGCAGAGAATCTTATCTTCGATTTGCTCTCGAGAATCCATGGATACTCCTTTGTGCTTGAGAGGCGCGAGCCACAATACGAATTACGGTCAGCCACGCGGTTTGACCCTGACTAGTCGGAATACCCAGATTCTTAGCTCACACTTGGTAGCTTACAGGCCTTCGACTTAATTGTCAAGCATGCCATGCCTAATTATGGTATGCTCAACTTTGCAGCAACCTGCAGCGTCGCCGCCGATCAGCCGACCTGTGCAGACCTCTCCTGCGGGGCGCTGTGCACGACCCGGTGCCGCTAGACATACATCATTTTCTAAGGATTAGTTGGCACTACCCCAGGCGCTTGCTCCGTGGACCACAATCCATCGTTCGCGGGCAATAATCGGTTTTCCTTCTGCGGTAGGAGAATCGGTGCGCCGTCTAATAGACCGTTGACGTATATCCAGGGATGAATCATGAAAGAAAACCCCACCACGGCAACCGCTAGCGGTGACCCCAGCGCCACCGCAGTCCCCTCAACCAGCGCCCACGCAAAAGGCCGCGACCTGGTGCTTGATGTCCAAGATCTGCGATGTAGCCTGGGAAAAGTCAAGAAGCGAACGGAAATCCTGCGCGGTGTGACCCTCGCCATTCCGCGCGGGGGCATCCTCGCCGTCCTAGGCGCCAATGGTGCCGGCAAGACAACCTTGGTCAATGTCCTTTCCACGCTGCTGCCCGCCACGGGCGGAACCGCCATCATCGATGGCCACAACTTAGCCACGGATCCTTCCAAGGTGCGCGCTTCCATCGCGCTGACCGGGCAATACGCCGCAGTGGATGAGGAGCTTACCGGCAAGGAAAACCTCATCTTCTTTGGCCGCCTGGCAGGGCTTAAAGCTAGCGATGCGAAGGCCCGCGCCGCGGAACTTCTTGAGCGCTTCGATCTGGTTGGCGCCGCCGACCGCCTGGTTTCGGCATACTCGGGCGGCATGCGCCGGCGGTTAGATATCGCCGCCTCCCTCACTGTCCCGCCCGCGCTGCTGTTCCTCGACGAGCCGACCACGGGCCTCGACCCCGCCGCGCGCAGCTCCGTGTGGGATACCGTCCGCGGGCTGGCGGCCGACGGCACCTCGATCCTGCTTACTACCCAATACCTGGAAGAAGCTGACCAGCTCGCAGACCGCGTCGCCGTGCTCGCCGGAGGCAAGGTGCTCGACGAAGGCACCCCCGCCGAGCTCAAGGACCGCTATGGCACCACGGTGTGCCTCATCACGATGTCTAGCCCGGACGATGCCGCACGCCTCACCCACACCTTGCAAGAACACCGCATCGACTGCCGCCAAGAGGACACCGTATTGCGCGTCGATGCGCCCGATGGCCACCGCACCCTAGTCCGGGCGCTGGCCTTGTGGGATGGCGACGACACCTCGGTCGCGGACGTCTCCTTGGTTCCGCCCTCCTTGGACGATGTCTACTTCGCTATCGCCGGGTCCGGCGACATCGCGCAGCAGGCTCCCCACACCGGTGGAGGCTCCCAGTGAACGCGCTCGGAGCAGTCGCTGCCTCGTGGCACCGCAATGTCCTGCGCACCGTCCGCAACAAGGCCGTAATGGTTTCCGCCGTGGCAATACCCAGCCTGTTCATGGTCATCTTTTACGCCACCTTCGCCAAGGCTTCGACGGAACTCGGCATCGATTACGCCGCCTTCCTCCTGCCCGCCGGCGTTATTCAGGCGATTGTGTTCGCCGCCGGGGGCTCCTCCTTGGCGATTACGCGTGACGCCGAAAACGGCATCCACGACCGCATCCGCGCCACCGGGACGCCCGCCTGGGCCACGGTCGTCGGCCGGCTGCTGGCAGATCTCACCCGCGCCGCGTGGTCGTGCAGCATCGTCGTCCTCACCACGATCCTGCTCGGTGCCCGCTACGCTGCCGGACCGGGTCGTATTATCCTTACCATCGCCCTTTTCGCCGCCCTCACCATCATCCTCTCCGCGTTTATCGATGGCTCCTGCCTGTTGGCCCCCAAGCCCACCTCGGCGTCCTTGCTCTTCCAAAACCTCGTGCTGGTCATGGTGATGTTCTCCACCGCATTCGTGCCTGCGGATGCGCTGCCCGGCGGCATTGGCCCCATCATCCGGCACGTACCGCTATCTCCCATCTTGGACACCGCCCGCAACCTACTAGGTGGCGCTGCCCTGGGGGCGCGCGGAGTCGAAGCACTGTGCTGGCTCATCGCCATGACCGTCGTTGGCGTATGGGGCTTTATCACCGCTTTCCAGGGGAGGAAACATGACTAACCACACCACCGCCACCGTGTCGCACGACACCACCTGGCTGTCCACTGTCGCCACGCATTTTGGAAGGCACCTGCGCGCCGCCCGCCGCGATAGCGCGGTAATTACCAATACCGTGGCTGGTCCCGTTTTGATGTTCCTGGTCATGCGGTGGCTGTTTGGCGACCTCATGGCGGCCTCGCAAGGCTCTGCCACGCTCGACGCGTTACCGCTTACCATCGCGCTCATCCTTTCCAGCGAACTGATGAATGGCACCTCCGCCGCCGCGCAGATAATTAAGGAACGCCAACGCGGTATCACCACCCGCATCGCGACCACGCGCTACGGCACCAGCCCGGAGATCTTCGGCCGCTGGTGTTTCGATTCCTTACGCAGCCTTATCTCCGGCTGCGCGGTGCTGCTGGCTTCCGTGGCTTCTGGCCTGCGTATTCACACGCTGGCCGGGTTTGGCTGGGTGCTGTTAGTCATCATCTTCGGCGCGGTGGTGGCCGCCTCGCTATCGGCCATGGTGGGCGCGATGTGCGCCACCCCGGAGGCCGCCATTGGCCCGGCCCCCATCATCATGGCGGCCATGGCACTTAACGGCGGCCTCGTGCCCGTGGAGCAATTCGCTGGTGTGGTTCAACCCATCGCCCGGTGGAATCCGCTTACCTTCGCCGCCCGCGCCGGCGCCGCCATCGACGGCACGCCAAGCGCCGAAATCCTTGCCACCGGCCAGCCCGGCACCGCAGTCTGGGCTTTCGTGGCCTGGATGGTAGCACTCACCGTAGTGCTGCTAGCCGCCGCAGCTGCGTTCCGCCGCCCCACCATGTCGTAAATAGCGCCGGTTAGCGCGACAGTGCTACTTGTCGCGCGGCGGCGTCCCCAGCGGCGCGGTAGCGCTACTTGCCGCGCAGGGCGCGCCGCCGCGATAAAGAGCTGCGAATCTTTACCCGCGGCCGCGCTAAGGCGGGTAGTGTCGCCGCCGGTTACCGGCAACCAGGCGGCCTCGCCCGGGGCTAGCTCCAGGTCGTTTACCGTGACCACACCAGAAGTAGCCAGGGCGATGGCCGGTCCGGGAAGCTGCGTGGAAACCGTGGTGCCGGCGGGCAAATCGTAGCGGGTCACCGCAAACTCCTGCACCGGCAGCGGGTACTCTACTACCGTCGCGGTGTTGGGCGCGGCATCGGCAACAGCGGCGCTCTCCGCGCCTGCACCATCGCCCAGGGAGGTGTTCCTATATAGTTTGTCAATTCCGTGGGTGAGTTTGTTGGGGGGG
>NZ_KV814038.1:393-1351 GCF_001813815.1 Corynebacterium sp. HMSC076D02 | reverse complement strand
GGGGGGGTGTGAAGGGTTTCTGCTTTTCCTTGTGGATGTTGTTTTCGGGCACGGTGAGGAGCCGATTGGGCTTGCTGTGCAATCGGCTTGAGGTGAGGGTCTGTTGGTTCTAGGCTGCTGCGGCCTCCTGGACTGTGGAGATGTCTCGGTAGAGCTCGCCGTTTCGCATCATGGCGAAGAGAACGTTGAGGCGCCGGCGTGCGAGTGCGACGACTGCGGCGTTGTGTCTTTTGCCTTCTTTGCGTTTTCGTTCATAGAATTGCCGGGAACGCTCGTGGAATCTGATCGATGCAAAAGACGATTGCCATAGGGCGTTCTTTAATTTTTTGTTGCCAGCCCGGTTAGGCGAATTCGACATGATAGACGTTCCTGACTGATTCGTCCGCGGTGATAGCCCTGCATAGGATGCTAGGTGCGCTGCATCGGGGAAGTCGGACATATCGCCAACAGTCATGAGGATCTGCGCTGCGCTACGCGGGCCGATACCAGGCATGGATAAAAGAATCTCGGTCTGCGGAATGTCCTGAATCAGCTTGAGTACCTGCGCTTCGATTTCTTTACGATGCTCGAGTTTGGTTAGTGCATCTGTGGCGGACATTGCTACGCCAAGTTCGGCGTATTCTGCGCCGGCAATGGATACGGTCTGTTCGTGGATGGCAGCAAGCATGGCATCGATGGGACCTGACCCCTTTTTGGTGGACACCTGATATCCAGCCCAGTCGGGCTGGGAAGAAAGGTAATCTACCACCATATCCAGGTACTCCGAACAGTTCAAACGCGATGCCGTAGCCCTCTATGAAAACAACTAGGATCTCTCGCTGAACTCAGCATCAGCTGAGCTCGGTATCAACCGTGCCTCGCTACATTCTTGGGTCAAAAAGTACGGCACTGGCAAACGTGCCCGCACGAAGGCCGTGCACGATCAAGCCCAAGCGGCGACTGATTCTGAGCGAATCCG
>NZ_KV814038.1:0-293 GCF_001813815.1 Corynebacterium sp. HMSC076D02 | reverse complement strand
CGATGTGTTAAAGCTGAATCGTTCCTCGTTTTACAAGTGGGTGAGCACCCGTAAAAAACGCAGGTTAAAGATGTATTCTGATGCCGTTATTGGTGCACGAATCAAGACCATTTTCGATGATGAGCACGGGCTTTATGGTGCTAAACGCATCGCTGCAAGCCTCAACAGTGATACGGATTTCGGCCCGATAAATCACAAGAAAGTTGCACGCATCATGAAATCCATGGGGTTAAAAGGCTTTAGCAAACGGCGTCGATGCATTACTACCAGGCGTAAGCCTGGTCACCGTGTCA
>NZ_KV814037.1:219853-243187 GCF_001813815.1 Corynebacterium sp. HMSC076D02 | reverse complement strand
GGCGGCACTCCTGGTGCAATCTCGTAGCTCCTGATGTCTTTGAAGCCGAGACTTCGGCTATACTGACCACAGCAGCATAGCTAGCCCCCGATGTGTCCACTTTCCGGGGGTCGGGCCCCGCAGCGATCAACCACCTGGCCAGCCTGTTTATAGCTTTTTCCAGCGTCAACAAGTTTCAAAGCTTTAGCGATGCGATCCCGCTCGCGTTGTATGGCTCCACCGCGACTGGTATTAGCGAGTTCGATACCGTCTTGGGCAAGGTATCGGTAAGCAGTCTGTGGGAAACCAGTCTCTTTCAGTGCGCTATGCGCAGACTGGCCGCTTTCTACAAGAGCAACGACCTTTTGGTACTGATCTTTGAATTTATTCTCAGTCAGACTCCGCTGACGCTGACCACGGCTAAGGCCCTCAGCCTGACGCCACACCTTCGCCGTAGCCTTCGAGACCCCCAACTCCTTCAGGATCACCGACATCGGACGCGCATCATGCAGATACGCCTCCACGTACCGCTCACACAGCCTCTTATCACTTGACATCTACACAACCTCCTAGCTGTATAGATGCATTCACCACCTGAACTCGCCTTCCCTGCACGGCACCGATTTGGCAGTTAGGGCGAAATCCTCGCCGTGCCCGGCGCCATAACCCAGGCCCACAAAATAGATCTCTGCGCACATAGCCCCGAATCCGCACCGCACGGCCGCATGGCGTAGAATATGCGGTCTGAAAGCTTTCACAACTCGTTCAGGAGGACTTCGTGCCACCAAAGGTCACTGACACTCAGCCCGCTGCAGACCAGAACAATGCAGTCGAGGAGGAGACCGCCCGCGCTGCGCGCCGCATCGTCGCTACTTATGCTGAGGACTTCCTCGATGGCGTGACCTTGATGTCCATGCTCGGCGTCGAGCCAGATGGCTTGGTACACAAGAAGGTCCTTGCAGAGCAGGAAGACGCTGCGCCAAAGAAGACCTCTAAGAAGTCCTCGAAGAAGGCAACCAAGAAATCTTCTAAGAAGACCACCAAGAAGGCAACGAAGAAGTCGACCAAGAAGTCCACAAAGAAGACCGCCAAGAAGGCTTCTAAGAAGACCACGAAGAAGGCCTAAGAACAATGTCTGGCCACGACAATTCCTTCGTGGTGGTGGCCAACCGCCTCCCCGTGGATCTGGAGATCCAACCGGACGGCACCCGCACCTGGAAGGCCTCGCCTGGCGGCTTGGTTACTGCTTTGTCGCCAGTGCTGGAGGCCGAGCAAGGCTGCTGGGTGGGCTGGCCAGGCATCACAAACGACGCCCCGGAACCCTTCCACACCGAAAACGGTGTGCTGCTGCACCCGGTCAAGCTGACCGACGTGGATTACGAGGGCTTCTACGAGGGCTTTTCTAACGCCACCCTGTGGCCGCTCTACCACGACCTCATCGTCACCCCGCAGTACAAGCGCGAGTGGTGGTACTCCTATCGCGAGGTCAACCTGCGCTTTGCCGAAGAAGTAGCCAAGGTCGCAGCACCCAACGCCACGGTGTGGGTACAGGACTATCAGCTGCAGCTGCTGCCAGGCATTCTGCGCCAACTACGCCCTGATCTCACCATCGGCTTCTTCCTGCATATCCCATTCCCTTCCGCAGATCTCTTCCTGCAACTGCCATGGCGCGAAGAGGTCGTCCGCGGGTTGATGGGCGCCGATGTCATCGGATTCCACCTCGAATCCAATGCCCGTAACTTCTTAGAGCTGGCCACTCGCCTCGGCTTAGAGGTCACGGGCGAGGTCAGCACGCGCGACATCACTGCCGGCATCAAGGTCGATGGCCGCACCGTTGGCGTGGGCGCGTTCCCGATCTCCATCAAGTCCTCCGACATGACGCGGTTCAGTAAGGCGGAGGACCGCGACGTCGCCAAGCTGCGTGCGGAATTCGGCGGCCACCACCGCGTCATTTTGGGCGTCGACAGGCTGGACTACACCAAGGGAATCCTGCAGCGCCTCAAAGCTTTCGAGGAGCTGCTGGAGTCGCAGGCGCTGGATCCGAGCGAGGTTACGCTGGTACAGATTGCCACGCCTTCGCGCGAGCGCATCGACCATTACCGCGTGACCCGCTCGCAGGTCGAGGAAGCCGTAGGCCGCATCAATGGGCGCTTCGGCCAGATTGGGCGGCCAGTGGTCCACTACGTGCACCGCGCGGTGGACAAGGACATGCTGCGCAAGTACTACCGGCTTGCCGACGTCATGCTGGTCCCCCCTTTCAAAGACGGCATGACCCTGGTGGCCAAGGAGTATGTGACCTGCCACGACGACGGCCGCGGTGCATTGGTGCTCTCCGAGTTTGCCGGCGCCGCCGCGGAGCTCAAGCAGGCCAACCTATGCAACCCTTTCGACATAGAGTCCATCAAACGCGCCCTGCTCAGCGCATTGAAGGCGCTTGATGATTCACCCGACACCATGCGCCAGCACATGCTCGACCTGCACGCGCAGGTGGTCCAACACGACGTGGATGTATGGTCGCGCGCCTTTTTGAGCGCCCTAGAGAAAGCAGCGAAGAACAAGTGAAGCGAGTAATTACAGCGGCACTTCTCGCCGCATCAATGACACTTAGCGCCTGCGGCTCCGAGGATTCAGGGCCGCAGCCACGCGGTGACGAGAGAATCGTGGGCAAGGACTGGCAAGTAGTGGCTATCTACACCAAGCCGGATGAGCCTTCTGCGATTCCGCAGACCGCTAAGGCGGTGCCACAAATGAGCTTCGGCGAATCCTCCATTGTGGGCTCTACTGGCTGTGCGCCGTTCCAAGCCAAGGTCTCCTACAGCGAGGCCGAGGATGCCGCCAATATCCGCGACGCGGACACCATGCACATCGATAAGGTGCGAATGGATACCCGTCCCGACGATTGCACCGGCTCGGCGCTATGGGCAGATAACTTATTGCGCAATCTGTTGGCGGAAGACCATGATTTTGAGGTTCGGCTTAACCCGAATAATCAGCTGGTGCTGACTCTGGATACCGCCGAGGTGGACTCCCCCGCTATTCGTATGGTCTCGCTTTAGGGCTGTTTTAGGATGAGTGCATGATTGAAAAGCTCGCAGCAACCAAGCATCTGGCCGTAGTTTCTGACTTTGATGGCACCCTCGCCGGTTTTGCCAACGACATCTATGCGGTTCACGCCGAACCGCGGTCGTTGGCTGCCCTGGAGCGTCTGGCGCAGCTGCCGGATACCACGGTAGCGGCGCTTTCTGGGCGCCACTTGGAAGGGCTAAAGCGCGTCTTCCCGCTGCGAGAGCCGGTTCTGTTGGGCGGCTCCCACGGCGCGGAGTCCTCGTGGCAGGGCTCTTCCCTTTCGCCAGGAGCCCAGGCGCACTTGGACCGCAAGGAAGCAGAAATCCGTGAGCTGATGGAGCGCTTTCCTGGCGCGGAAATTGAGATTAAGCCTTTCCAGCGCGTGTTCCACCTGCGCCGGCTAGAGCTCAGCGACCCGGATCTGGCGGCAGAGGCCTACGCTGCTGGCCGCGCACTCGATCCAGCCGGTTTCCCCATGACTGCTGGCAAGTCTGTCATCGAGTTCTCCGCTACCCAGGCCACGAAGGGCTCATGGATTTCCGAGCTGCGCGAGCGCGTCGGCGCCACCGCCACCGTCTTCCTGGGAGATGACGTCACCGATGAAGACGGCTTCGCGGTTTTGAATCAGCCGCCAGACCTGGGCGTGAAGGTTGGCGAGGGCGAGACGCTAGCCGCACACCGCGTTCCGGATATTGCGGCTGTGTCTGATTTCTTGGAGGAGCTCGCCGCGGCCC
Source organism: Corynebacterium sp. HMSC076D02 (assembly GCF_001813815.1). Taxonomy (NCBI): domain Bacteria; kingdom Bacillati; phylum Actinomycetota; class Actinomycetes; order Mycobacteriales; family Corynebacteriaceae; genus Corynebacterium; species Corynebacterium sp. HMSC076D02. The sequence goes on along the minus strand of NZ_KV814037.1, from coordinate 239,408 downwards.
GCGCGGTTCACCTCGGCGCTTAAGCGTGACGCGCGATAAACAGGGCAAGCGCGGTAAATAGGGCAAGCGCGGTACATTTTGCCAAACAAGGCGCTGATTTCGGCAAGTTTTGGCGCAATATTTGGCAAAGTGTGCCGACTAGAGCCGCCAATCCAATAAATGCTGCTCGCGCGGCGAGCCCACCGTGGTCCCCTCGTTGAAGCGGGTGGGCAGCAGCTTGTGGTCGTGCGCTGGGGCAGTCTCGGAAAGCGCGGCGTCGATGTGCTCGGCCAACATGTGGCCTGCCGCCGCGCCTTTGGCTTTATTCGGCTGGACCACGGTAGTAAGCCCCGCTAGCAAGGCGGTGGTGATGCCGTCAAACCCCGTCACGGAGAGGTCTTTCGGTGCCGCGAGGCCAGCATCGCGCAAGACGCCGAGCACGCCGAGCGCCATCGAGTCGGTGGTGCACAGCACGGCGGTCAGTTCCGGGTGGGTGCTGAAAAGCTCGGCGGCCGCGGAACGCGCGGTGCTCGCATCGTTGATGTGGCAGGTGACAATGGGAATCTCGCCAATTCCTGCCTGCGCAAATACATCGAGAGCACCCAGCACGCGGTCGCGCTGGACGTGCATGTCTGCGCGTTCGACCTGCTCCGGGCTCACGAAACCATCGATGCGCTCGTGGTGGAGACGAATGCACAGGATGCCAATGCGGCGGTGGCCGGCCGCGAGCAACGCGCGGGCGGCGGGTTTGATTGCCTCGCGGTCATCGATGCCCACGAAGGGAAGGCCAGAGTCCTTGGGCTGATCGCAGACCACCAGCGGAAGACCACGCGTTCGCGCCGCTTCCACGGATTCGGATGAGACCGAGTAGATAACGAAGCCATCCACGGCGGCGCGGGTGAGGAGGGCGGCAGCGTCGTCGGAAGGGGCGTCGGGCCCTGCGGGAATCAGCGTTAGGGTGGTCGCGGCACCCGTGGATGCCTCTGCCATGCCGGCTAGAAAATCAACGGAGGCGGCGTCTTCGAAGGCGTAGGACAAGTGCTCGGTCAGGAGGACCCCCGTGGAGCCCGCGCGGCGGGTGCGCAGGCTGCGCGCGGTGGGGTCGGGGCCCGTGTAGCCGTGGGCTGCGGCCGCGGAGAGAATGCGCTCGCGCGTGGCCGGGGCCAACTGGTCTGGGCGATTATATGCATTGGAAACGGTGGTACGCGAAACACCCAATTCAGCAGCCAGCGAGGCTAGCGTTTTCCGATTCTGGCTGCGTTTTACCATGCTGGCTACCCTACCCTGTTCACCTCTGCGTTTCGCGCTTCAGGCAAGCTCTTTAGCGAGCGGATTTTCAATACATTTCCGTTTGACAACAATTTTCAACAAACGCAAACTAGAGGGCATGAGTTTTTCCCTTAAATCCCTGGCTGCGCCCGCCGCTCTCCTGTGTGCAGGCAGCCTCACCCTGGCCGGTTGCTCCAGTACCGATAGCGCCGACGAGGAGACCATCAAGATCGTCGCTTCCACCTCCATCTGGGCAGATGTGGCCCAGGAAGTCATCGACTCCGCACAGGGGCAAGACGTCAAGATTGAGGTCGAGCCAATCGTCAAGGGCAACGGCATCGACCCGCACCACTTCGAGCCCACCGCGGCAGACATCGCCAAGGCCAACGAGGCCGACGTCCTCATCGTCGGTGGCGGCGGATACGATTCCTGGCTCTACCAGGCTGTGAAGAACCAGGACGAGATCATCCACGCCCTCCCTCTGACCGACCACGGCAAGCTCGACGAAGAGCCGGACGTCGTCACCGCGGCAGAGGCCAAGGTCATCGCCAAGAAGGAGCCCTCCAAGGTCACCAACATCGAGGGCAACGAGCACGTCTGGTACGACGCTGCCGCCATCGAGAAAGTGGCCACCGAGGTCGCCGACCTAGTCAATGAGGCCAACCCAGAGGCCAAGGCATCTGCAGACCCGCTGTTGGAGCGCGTCGAGGACATTAAGAAGCGTGTCGAGAAGCTGCCCGAGCGCAACTACGCGCAGACCGAGCCGATCGCGGATTACATCATGAAGTACACCTCCTCCACCGATGTCACACCAAAAGGCTTCCGCAAGGCCACCGTGTCTGAGGGCGAGCCGACTGCCGCCGACCTCGCACGCTTCCTAGAGGCCATCAAGGAAGACAAGGTCGATCTGCTGATTTATAACCCACAGACCGAGACCGATATCTCCTCGCGCATCCACAAGGCAGCCGAGGAGCGCCACATCCCTATCGTGGAAATCGGCGAGACCCCACCAGAGGGCACGAACTTCCTCGACTACTACGAGCAGGCCGTGGACCACATCGAGGCAGCTTAGTGCTGGTTCAATTTCATGAAGCGGCCGTGGAGCCGCTGTGGTCGGGGCTCAACCTGGGCGTCGACAAGAGCGAATTCATCGCCGTCTTGGGGCCAAACGGCGTGGGCAAGTCCACCTTGCTGGGCACCATCCTGGGCACGCGCCAGCTCACCAGCGGGCGCGTGGACGTCAATTCGCGGGTTGGTTTCATTCCGCAGCAGCGCATGTTTCCGCAGGATCTTCCCATGCGCGCCCGGGATTTGGTCTCACTGTCGTTGGCACACGGGGCCATCGCTAAGCGACGCCCCTCCCGCGCCCGCGTCGACGAACTCCTCGCCGAGGTGGGTGCCACGGGCATCGCCGAGCGCCGCGTGGGGCAGCTTTCGGGCGGTCAGCAACAGCTCATCAGGCAGGCCCAGGCGCTGGCCAATGACCCGCAGCTCATCCTTGCCGACGAACCATTACTCTCGCTCGATCCTGCCCGCCAGCAAGCGACCGTGGAAAAGCTCGACCGCTGGCGCAAAGAACGCGGCACCTCCGTGTTGTTCGTGACGCACGGCATCAACCCGGTGCTAGGCGTGGTGGACAAGGTGCTCTACATCGCCCCGCATGGCCACATGTTTGGCGCTGTGGATGAGGTTATGCGCTCGGATGTCTTGTCTGAGCTGTATGGTTCCAAGGTCAACGTCATCGAGGTCGATGGGAGACTCATCGTTGTCTAATAGGTTTTTCGAAGACACCCAGTATCTGCTCGGCGTCGATTTCGTGCAGTCTTCCCTGTGGGCCTGCGCGCTGCTGGGCATCCTCTCTGGTGTGATGACCTCACTCATCGTGCTGCGCCAAATGTCCTTTTCGGTGCACGCGACGTCTGAGCTCGCCCTGATGGGCGCTTCGGCGGCCCTGCTCTTCGGATTTAACTTAGGCTTTGGTGCCATCGCGGGCGCCATCGTAGCCGCCATCATCCTCGCGGTGTTGGGGTTGAAAGGCCAGCAAGACAGCGCGATTGGCGTGGTGATGAGCTTTGGCCTTGGTCTATCGGTGCTGTTTTTGCATCTCTATCCGGGCAATTCCAATACGGCGATGACCCTGCTGACCGGCCAGATCGTGGGTGTTTCCGCGGCCTCGGTGTGGCTGCTGGCGCTGACTACCGTCATCATCGTGGGCGTCGTGTTGCTCTTCTGGCGCCCGCTGCTTTTCGCTTCCGCCGACCCGGTCATGGCGCAGGCAGCCGGCGTACCGGTGCGCGCTATCTCCGTAGGCTTTGCCATTCTGGTGGGCCTTACCGCGGCGCAGTCGGTGCAGATTGTCGGTTCGCTGCTGGTCATGGCGCTGCTGATTACACCGGGCGCAGCGGCAGTGCAGATCACCTCCTCGCCGGTGCGCGCGGTGCTGTGGTCCACGCTTTTCGCCGAGGTCGCCGCCGTGGGTGGCCTCATCCTCTCGCTAGCACCAGGCTTGCCAGTCTCGGTCTTCGTGACCACGATTTCTTTTGTCATTTACCTGGTTTGCCGCCTCGTGGGCTGGCTGCGCAACCGCCGTGCCGTGCGCGACGACATCGCCGCCGCCCGCGTCACCAAAGCTCACTTCGAGGGCCGCCGCGATGCCGAAAGCCACCACACCAGCACGCACGACGAAACCTGCGCCCACCCCGACTAAACTTTTGTTCCATGACCATCGTGGAATTTCAGGGCCAAAAGCGTAAATACACCGTCGTCGCGCCGGAAAATCCCGGCCCGAACCTGCTGCTTTTCCTCCACGGTTCGCTGCAAAATGGCAGCGTGATGCGGCGCTTTACAAACGGTACTTTTGATGAGCTCGCCGCCCGCACGGGCACGGTGGTTGTCTACCCCGACGGCGTGGACAGGCACTTCAACGACGCCCGCGCGGTGCTTCCGGTCAAGACCCGTGAGCTTGGCATTGACGACGTCGCCTTTCTCCAACACGTCGCCGCCACCGTACAGGAGGAATACGGAACGCAGCGCACCTTCGCCTGCGGTTATTCCAACGGCGGGCAGATGGTAATTCGCCTGCTTTTCGATGCCCCGGGCTTCCTCGACGGTGCCTGCATCTTCGCCTCGACGATGGGCAGCGGCGCTAACCATGCGCCGTCTAATCCCGAGGGCTATAAGCCCACCCCAATCCTCATGATGCATGGCACGGCGGACCCGTTAGCACCTTATGAAGGCGGCCAGGCTGGCCTCGCGAATAGCTCCCGCGGCGAGGTTACTTCCGCGTTGTTGACTGCGCAGCACTTCGCCACGATGAACGGTTGCTCTAAGGCCAAGGTAACCCGCCCGTTTTCTGATGTGTCTTTGGATTCCTGGGAAGGTGACAACCCCGTCGAACTGTGGACCATGGAAGGCGTGGGCCACGTCATCCCCTCGGGCAACGAGCTCGACGCGCGCTTGGGCCCGAATACCGATAGCTTCATCGCGGCCCAAGTGGTGGAGGACTTCTTCGGCTTATAGCCCCGCGGCTCGCCTCCCCGCTACTTACCCAGCCCTGGGCATTTGCAACAGGATGGCAGCTCAACCCATAGCGGGTAAGGTTTTTATGGCTAACTGGACTCTGTTCTCTGCAGCAAAGATGTCGAGCAGCTGGGAAACTATTTTCTTGATCATCGGCACAGAAAGATGTGTTTCCTCCGCGATGCCATAATTTGAGTGCCCACATACAATTCCGTTTAAAATTCGAAGCTGAATTGCGGACAGTCGCTCGAGGTTTCGCTGCATATCTGGTTCAGGCATTGTCCCAACAGCTACGCCGTTTATTTCAAAGCAACAACTTATTTTAAGGCCCCCATGGCCGGAGCGAGCTTCCCGGGTAACGACGCAATATGCAGACGCGCCCAAATTGATTGCCGTTTGAAGCTTCTCACGCGAATGCTGTGAATAATCCACCAAGTAAATGAAATCGCTGCTCTTTAACTCTTGTATATCCCATACCCAGGTCGCCGAGTCTTTGCGCTCGCACAACACCAGCAATTGCTCCTGTGAGCCAGACAATGCATTCAGCAGCTCCCTTTGAGTGGACACACATTCAACCTGGGGCCAGAGGAAGTAACGTCTTAGCTCATCGAGTATCGATTGCTCATCGTCTCGGATGCCTGCAAGCAGACACGGCATATCCGAGTATTTCAATCGCCACACTAAAGCGTTACCTCGCAGTCTGCTTGGTCAGCTACATGCTTGGAATGCGTCGCGACGACGACAACGGCGCCTTGGTCAGCGAAAGCACGGAGGTGTTCAACAACCAGCTGAGCATTGTCCTCGTCAAGCGCACCGGTTGGCTCGTCCGCCAATACGATTTTGGGCTTAGAAATGAGGATCCTCGCCAAGGCTACTCGTTGTTGTTCGCCGCCCGACAAGCCGCTGACCACACGCTTTTCATAGCCTCGTAAACCGACCTGCGCCAAAGCGCTGTCTAGCGCCTCATCGAAAGCACGGCGCGAAACGTTACTGGCTGCGAGCTTCACGTTGTCGACAACGGTGAGGTCAGGAACCAAGCCGTAATCTTGAAAAAGATACCCAACGCATTCGCGTCGATACTTGCGCAGTCGACCTGCCGATAGCGATGCAATGTTGTTTCCATCCCACATGATTGAGCCTTTGTCCGGCGAGATCAGACCGCCCAAGAGGTTCAACAGGGTGGTTTTCCCACTTCCGGAGCCGCCGGTTAATGCAGTCACCCGGCCAGCCGCAAAAGACCGCGTAAGGCCGGAAAGAATCATTTTTCCCTTCACACTGTAGTGAAGGTCTTCAACCTGAATTTCCATATCCTAATTTCCCTCGCTGTCTGTCCAGCGCATTTGATTTCGCGCACTAATCCACCAGGTCAAACCGATTGAAATACACATCCACACGATCGAAAATGCGACGACAGCAAGAACGGTTGCCGTGGACCACCTGTTTTCAAACCCCATCGACCACGTTGATGGATAGTGCGATTCCAGTTGTTCCTTATGCTCGCGCAAACGATACAAAACCCAGCCGATGGTGGTAACGAAAAAGAATAGCTCGGCCAGCAGAATCTTCCTGCACATCTTCCACGGGCTGCGCCCACAAATGAAGGAAACATAGAGCTCTCGCCGGAACGCCACCTGGAAACTGAAAAGCCCCGCGACGATTAACAAGGAAACCAGTAATATCGCTACGACCGTATTTAACGACCAAAGGCTGAATTGATCTTTGGCTTCCTCAAGGGACGATCGCCAGGAATCAGCATGCGGTTGTGCCGTGGCAAGCACCTTGCCCACCGTCCCATCTTTCAGCTCACCAACGACAGTTGGCTCGATGGCAAGGAGGACTTTCTGCGAGGCTTTCGCGAGTAAATTCCGGTCACCGATAGCTTCAAGCCCCACTGGTAACGAGACCACAATGGGGTCATTAATTACTGGCCGCAGCTCAACGTCATAGGAAAAGACTTGCCCAAGCGAACAATCCTCTTTCCAGTTAAAATCTGGAACTTTCTTCTTCGCGAGTTCGGCTTCAAATGCAACGGAGTCAATAATCGTCTGTTTGGATTCTTCACTGAGGGCAACGGGAGCACAAACGGTTACGTCTTCTTCAGAAGGGGAAACACCAGCTTGAACGGCGAACCGATGGTTGCTGAGAATAACCGGGGCTTCCAGTTGAGTCGGCCAGGTAAGCCAAAAAGGATCCGCTAAGAGTAGCTTTCCTTCGCGGTCCGCCTGACGCAAGGGCGCTGCAGCTGCAGCCTGTTCTTTTTCATCCGGAGTGATATTCGAGCTCAGGGCAAACTCTTGCTCATTGGCATGTCCGCTCCAATACGGTTGCAATTCCTCTCGCGCGGACACCTCAGCACCGGTATCAACCATCTGCGAAAGTGCCGTCAGGCTCGTCAAGAGTGCCAATAGCCGGACAGCATACAGAGCGTAGGTAATTGGACGCGCCCGAACCTTGCCTTTGATGGCCTGCGGGATCGAAATATTTCGAACCAATAACTGCCCGAGCACATAGCCCAGCGCCAAACCGACCCATTGGAGCAACACAGAAACGCCGAAAAAGGCCCAAAACAACGTCGCTTCTGCCCAGTCGTTGTAAAGATACAATGCCGCCGCAATAAAAATGATCGCAAGAAAAAATGGTAGCCATGTTTGCTTGGCAAGCCGCGTTACATCAAGCCTTAGCGTCTGCGATAGCTTTAGCCCCAAAAGTCTGTGAATGCCGATTTCGCGAGCCCGCACTAGGCAGTGCCCGCCACCCAACACGAGCGCGAGTAGAAAAGCAGCCGCGACCAACAAAGGCAGCGACGAAGTCATGACGATGCTCCAAGTCAAGTTCTGGAGCCCTATCACGGAATACCCGCGCTCCTCCAACCATGTCGTTAGGTCTCGAGCGTCGTTTTCCGATCCTTTAATGTTAAAAACTTGGCGCGGTTCCTTAGTCGGAATTTCCGACAATGGATACCAAACAAGCTTTTCGCCTCTCTGAAACTTTTGAGACTCAAAGTTAGCTGCACCTGAAGGCAGAGCCGAGGAGTAGATTCGCACCTCACCATCCGAATCAGCTAGCGAGGCGTAATAAATCGATACGTCAAATCCTGAGTCCCGCGCAAATTCAGAAAGCTCAGGAAACAGTGTTTCTGTGTGACTGTCAGGTTTGAAGTCTTCGATCTGGACAAACTCGTTGCCAAGCCGGTAATCCAGAGTCGATAAGAGGCTGGCTCCGACAAAGGCAATGAATGCGCTAATAACCGTAGAGAGCAAAATCCCTACGGTTAGTAGTCTGACTGAAGTTTTCATCGAGCCTTAGCAGTGTCGGTAGTAGGACTTATTTCCAGAGGACTTCTTGGGAGCTGTTGCTCGTGACCAAGTGTTTTTGTTGACGCAACCGCTATCCGACTTGAAGGTACCAACAGCAGTTGAACCGTGCCGCACCCCATTGTGAAAGTAGTGCGACCAAACTTGGCCACTACCCGTACCGTAGTCCCACGTGCCGCCATCGATATTTACAATCGTGGCCCCAGCAACACCTGTACCACCCAACGCCAACAAACCTGCGAGAGTTACTGAAACTGCTCGCTTAGACATGCTCACTTTCATAAGCATTCCTTTCTTGAGAAGAATCTGAACTTATAGCGCGCGCTACTAAAAGATATACGCTGCCCCTAAACCGCGTTCAAGTGTCAAAAGTTACCTTTCGCAGATTCATCAACTCCGCGCAAATACCCAGGCCTCAATCCGCAGCTCTCTGGTGGATTGCAGGGCGTCGGCAAGCGCGTGAAAATGCGAGCAGGAGGTCTGGGTTTCCAGCCCTGGGCATTTGCAACCAGGACGGCGGTAGCTGCCCAGCAGACGCATTGGAGGCAAGCAAAAAGGCGCCGCACAACGCGACGCCTTCCAAATTACGTGTTACTTCGCAGCGCGACGCTGCCGAGCAAACTCCGAAAGCACTGCACCCGCAGCAACGGATGCGTTTAAGGACTCAACCCAACCGGTCATCGGGATGGACATGATGACATCGCAGTTCTCGCGGACCAAGCGGGAGATGCCCTTTCCCTCAGAGCCGATGACGATGACCACGGGATCCTTGCCACCCGTGTAGGTGTCGAGCGTGTGCTCGCCGCCGGCGTCTAGGCCAACGACCTGGTAGCCGGCTTTCTGGAATTCCTGCACGGTGCGGGTCACGTTGGTCACGCGCGCGACGGGCAAGCGTGCTGCGGTACCCGCGGAAGTACGCCACGCCACTGCAGTCACCGACGCGGAGCGACGCTCCGGAATGATGACGCCGTGGCCGCCGAACGCCGCAACGGAGCGGATAACCGCGCCCAAGTTACGCGGGTCGGTGATGTTATCCAGAATGACAAACATGCCCGGCTCGCCAGCGTCCTTCGCGCGGTCCATCAGGTCATGGAAGTCCGCGTACTTATAAGGCGGAATCTGCAGGCCAATGCCCTGGTGCAAACCGTTGCCGGTCATGCGATCCATCTCGTGACGCTGAATCTCAAGGATAGGAATGTTGCGGGAATTCGCAATGGCCACGGCCTCCGACAGGCGCGCATCGTTGCGGGTACCCTGCACGATGTACAGCGAGGTAGCAGGCACCTTCGCGTGCAGACACTCGACAACCGGGTTACGGCCGACGACCATCTCCGCCGTCTCCTTCTGGTGGCGGCCCGAGTTGCGGCGCTCGCGCTCCAGCTTGGCCTTGTGCTTCGCGTGGTAGACGCGATCCTCTGCCTTAGGCGTTGGACCCTTGCCCTCAAGGCCCTTCTTTACCTGGCCACCACTGCCCTTAGTGGCGCCCTTCTTGTTTGTCTTGCGGATGCCCGCGCCGCCGCGGCCGTGCGTACGTGCCATGAATTCTCCTTAGGCCAGCGACCAGGTGGGGCCGTCGGCAGTGTCAGTGATGGTGATGCCAGCTGCGGCGAGGCGGTCGCGGACGGCGTCCGCAGTGGCCCAGTCCTTCTCCGCGCGGGCTTGAGTGCGGCGCTCCAGTTCTGCTTGGACGAGTGCGTCCAGCGCTGTATCCGCAGTGCTTGTCGACGCCCCATCTTTCCACTGTTCAGCCAAAGGATCAAAGCCCAGCACCGCGGCCATGGCACGAACAGACTCAGCGATTCGTCGTGCCTGAGCCTCATCGCCAGCGCCCAGGGCCTTATTGCCTGCGCGCACATTGGTGTGAATCTCGGCCAGTGCCTTCGGAACGGCGATGTCGTCGTTCATGGCGTCCTCGAAGGCCGGGGTCCAGTCTCCTACGACGAGGTCGTCGAACTTGTTCACGAAGTCCTCGATGCGGCGGTAGCCGGCAGCGGCCTCGGTCAAGGCTGCCTCGGAGTATTCCAGCACGGAGCGGTAGTGCGCGGAGCCCAGGTAGTAGCGCAGCTCGACCGGGCGGACGAGCTCCAGCATGTTGGGAACCGACAAGACATTGCCCAAGGACTTGGACATCTTCTCGCCGGCCATGGTCACCCAGTGGTTGTGCATCCAGTAATTGGCAAACTTATCGCCGGCGGCATGGGACTGCGCGACCTCGTTCTCGTGGTGCGGGAACTGCAGGTCGAGGCCACCGCAGTGAATGTCGAACTCGCCGCCCAAGTAGTAGGTGGACATAGCCGAGCACTCCAAATGCCAGCCGGGGCGTCCACGGCCCCACGGGGTAGGCCAAGAAGGCTCGCCGGGTTTGGCGGCCTTCCACAGCGCGAAGTCCTGCGGCCCGCGCTTTCCGCGCTTGAGAGCCTCTGGGTCTTCGCCCTGCTCCATCTCCTCGACCCGGTTGCCGGACAGGGAGCCGTAGTCAGATCCCTCGGCCGCGACCCAGGCTTGGACGTCGAAGTAGACGGAACCTGCTCCGTCTGCCCCCGCGGTATCGTCAGATACCGCGTAGGCAAAGCCGGCGTCGATAAGCCGCTGCATGTAGTCCACCATCTGGGTAACGAATCCCGTGGCGCGTGGCTCTACCGATGGCGGCAGGACGCCCAGGGTGTTGTAGGCCTTGGTGAACTCGCGCTCGTAGGTGGAAACCCACTCCCACCAGGGGCGGCCATTATCGGCGGCCTTGGTGAGAATCTTGTCATCGATGTCGGTGACGTTGCGCACGAAGGCGACGTCCAGGCCCTGCGCCATGAGCCAGCGGCGCAGAATATCAAAGGCTACGCCGGAGCGCAGGTGGCCGATGTGCGGCTGTGCCTGCGGGGTGGCACCACACAAGTAAATCGAGGCGTGGCCCTCTTTAACGGGCACGAAATCGCGTTGGCTACGGGTGGCGGTGTCATAAATGCGTAGGTTACTCACCCTGACCATTCTAGGCTATGGGCGCTTGGCTGTTTGCGGTTGCTTTAAGTCACGGCGATGCGCCTTCCACGCGCGCCTTTCCCGGGAATTACTGTTTCCAGACCACCGCCGTCGCCACCGCGGCGCGGCCTTCGGAGCGGCCGGTGAATCCCAGGTGGTCGGTGGTGGTAGCGGAGACGGAAACGGGAGCGCCTAAAATCTCACTGAGCACGCGCTCGGCCTCTTCGCGGCGCGGGCCCATCTTCGGGGTTTGTCCCACCAGCTGAGCTGCGGCGTTACCAATCACGAAGCCATTTTCTTCAAGCAGTTCACGGCACTCGCGCAGCAGGCGCTCGCCCGAAACGTTGTCGTATTCTTTGCGCCCAACACCCACGAACGAGCCCAAGTCACCGAGGTTGGAGGCGGACAAGAGGGCGTCGACAAGCGCGTGGCTAACCACGTCGCCGTCGGAGTGGCCCTCGCAGCCATCGACGTCGTCGAAAAGCAGCCCAGCAATCCAGCAGGGCTTGCCTTCCTCAATCTGGTGGGCGTCGGTGGCAATGCCTACGCGCGGGATGATGGGCTGGGTCATGAGAGCTCCTTGTTTAAAATCGCCGTGGCCAGCGTGAGATCGATGGGCGTGGTGATTTTGAAAGCTAGTGGGTCGCCCTCAACGGTGGTGACGGGGACGCCGAACCATTCCATCAGGCTGGCATCGTCAGTGGCCACGAATTCTTGCTGGCCTGAGAAGTAGGCTTCGTTCGCTTCGCGCAGCTTAGCCACGCGGAAGCCCTGCGGGGTTTGGACCGCGCGCAGCTTTGAACGGTCCGGGGTGGATACGACGCGGTGCTCGTCGACGACCTTGATGGTGTCCGCGACCGGCAACACCGGGATAACCGCGGGGGCGCTGCGCACGGCCTCGGCAACGCGCGCGATCATCTCGGGCGGGGTTAGCGCGCGGGCGGCGTCGTGAATGAGGACGATGGCATCGTCGGGGATGTGCTGGAGACCAGCCCATACGGAGTCGGCGCGCTCGCCGCCGCCGTGGACCAAGTGAGCGCCGGGCAGCAGGGCGCGTGCGTGCTCCTCCATCTCGGGGCTGACGGTGACGATCAATTCGTCACAGACCTCCCCCATGGCCGCCGCAGAACGCTCCAGCAAAGTGCGGCCTTCCAGCTCAACATAAGCCTTCGGCAATTCGGCGCCCAAGCGGGTGCCCATGCCTGCGGCCGCGATGAGGCCGTAGACCTTAGTCTTCGTCGTCGAAGGAGAGGTCATCGAGATCGATGTCGTTGTCGATATCGGTGGTGATGGACTTATCCTCCACGATGCCGGCAGCGCGGTGACGCTCGATGGTGGCATCGATTTCTTCCATCATGGTGTCGGCCTTCTTTTCATCGACCGGGGAAGCCAGCGCGAGCTCGCCCACGAGAATCTGGCGAGCCTTGGTAAGCATGCGCTTCTCACCAGCAGACAGGCCGCGATCCTGGTCACGGCGCCACAGGTCACGAACCACTTCCGCGACCTTGTTGATGTCACCAGAGGCTAGGCGCTCCTGGTTTGCCTTGTAACGGCGGGACCAGTTGCCGGCCTCTTCCACGTCGAGCTCACGCAAAACGGAGAAGACGCGCTCGAGGCCTTCCTTGCCCACGACGTCACGCACACCGACGGTCTCGGCGTTCTTCGAAGGCACTCGAACCACAAGGTCAGACTGGTTGATCTGGAGGACGAGGAACTCCAGGGTCTCGCCGCCCATCTCACGCTGCTCAATGTCAGTAATCCTGGCAGCACCGTGGTGCGGGTAGACGACGACCTCTCCGACCTTAAATTCCATTCCCACTCCTTGTTTAATGTTCGTGCCTCGCGCGGCACGCATACAGGGCAACTAGTTTAGCACGTAGAGCTTTTGCGCTTGTCGACGCCCATGGTCTACCCCCGTATTACCCCGCCACCTACCCAACGGGTTTAGAGGAAACTGTGTACTTGGGGCGGAAAGGTACTAGGCTAAAGCGTTGATAAGCTTTGTGATCGCAATCTATGGAGGACCCTCAAAGTGCAGCCCTTGAAGACCGCCGCTCGTCGCGGTGCCATCATTTCCGTAACCGCCCTGTCTGCGCTGGCTCTGGCTTCCTGCTCGGCAGGCCACATCACTCAAACTTCCCAGAAGGTTGCGGCTGTCGATGGTTCCTCCGCTGCTACCGAGGACGGCGCTGTCGCAGTCCGCGACGTCACTATCCAGGTTGAGCCGGATTCCGGTGAGACTTCCCTGAAGTTCGTTGCCGTCAACCAGGGCTACGACGTTTCTGACGTCACCCTGGAGTCCGTTTCCGTCGATGGCCAGGACGTAGAGTTGGGCTCCACGAAGCCGATGGCCCGTGACCAGTCCATCATCGCTGATTCCGCCAAGAACCTGGAAGAGCTGAAGAAGGACAAGAAGAACAAGAACGTTCAGTACGTCGAGACCTCCCTCGAGAATGAGGACTTTGGCTACGCCGGCTCCCGCCCGGTTACCTTCACCTTCAACAACGGCACCATCGAGGTGGACGCAGCTGTTGCCGCTTCCCCGCTGAAGTCCGGTGAGTACAACCGCGACGTTGAGTCCACCGAGGGCTTTACCACCGAGTCCCCTGAGGCATCTCACCACTAAGCCTCCGGGTGAAATAAGCCCTTTAATTAACCCTTCGACCCCGCACTTCTAAGTGCGGGGTTTCTCGTTGGCGCTCGTGTCCGGCGGGTGTTTTAGAGTTACTGGCATGGCTAAGAAATCGCGTCCAATCCACACCTGTTCCGAGTGTGGCTACGTCTCTCCGAAGTGGCTAGGCCGCTGCCCAGATTGCGGCTCGTGGGGAACGCTGCAGGAATCCGCCCCGGCTGCTTCTGAGGGCACGGCTGCCTCGGCTGCGGTGACCGGGCAGATGGTCAAGGGTCTAACGCCTTCCAGCCCGGCGCAACCCATCACCAAGATTGGGGCGAGTGCTACTAAAACCATCAACACGGGTATCGGCGAGTTAGACCGTGTTTTGGGCAAAGGCATCGTTCCAGGCTCGGTTGTACTCATGGCCGGCGAGCCCGGCGTTGGTAAGTCAACGTTGCTGCTGGAGGTGGCTTCAAGGTGGGCGCAGCTCGAACGCACGGCGCTATATGTCACCGCAGAGGAGTCAGCGGGCCAGGTAAGGGCGCGTGCCGAGCGCACCGACGCGCTCCACGAGACCCTCTACCTAGCCGCCGAGTCTAACTTGGACGTAGTCTTCGGCCACGTTGAACAACTCAAGCCCAGCCTTATCATCGTGGACTCTGTACAGACCATGCATGCGGCAGGCGTCGAGGGCGTAGCTGGCGGCGTGGCCCAGTCACGCGCGGTCACTGCGGCGCTAACCACCCTGGCAAAGTCCACCGGCATTCCGGTGCTGCTTGTGGGCCACGTAACCAAGGACGGCAACGTTGCAGGTCCCCGCGTACTCGAGCACTTGGTTGACGTGGTGTTGAACTTCGAGGGTGACAGGCAGTCCAGCCTACGCATGCTGCGCGGCATCAAGAACCGCTTCGGCGCCACCGATGAAGTGGGATGTTTCGAGCAGACTTCCGGCGGCATTCGCGAGGTAGCAGATCCTTCTGGGCTCTTCCTCTCCCACCGCGGGAGCACGCCGGATGGCTCCGCGGTCACCGTTGCCATGGACGGTGTACGCCCCATGCTCGCGGAGGTTCAGGCGCTCACCGTGGATCCAGTGGCAAAGAACCCGCGCCGCGTGGTCACGGGATTGGACTCCAACCGCGTGCCCATGGTGCTGGCGGTGCTGCAGGCACGCGCAGGAGAGCGCACCAATGACAAAGACGCCTACGTCGCCACCGTGGGCGGCGTGCGCATCCAGGAGACCGCCACGGATCTTGCCGTAGCGCTTGCCACCTGGTCCTCCTTGCATGAAAAGCCGCTACCGCCCAAGACGGTGGTCATCGGTGAGGTGGGCCTGGCTGGCGAGCTGCGCCGCGTGCCCAACCTGGATCGCCGCTTGAGCGAGGCCGCGCGCTTGGGCTATGAAAACGCAATCGTCCCGGCGGGCAAGGTGGATGCCGCCGGGATACGGGTGCTGCAAGCTGGAACTTTGGGCGAGGCCATCGCCCTTTTGCGCTAGCTATCGAGGTTGAAGGTTTCTGCCTTCGAGGCGTGGTTACCAATAACTGCGTGCATGAAGTAGCCACCCACCGGGGCCGGTGCACGGTCATTGCACTGGTTTGGCTGGGACATTTTACGGGACCAATCAGCCTGGAAGGTGCGCTGCTTGCCTGGCTCGAAGGTGACCTCACCAGTATCCACCGGCGGGAAGCAGTCAGTATCAGCCCACTTCTTCTCATTGGTGGAAAGGTCATAGACCTCAAAGCGCAGGATGTCCTTATCTAGGTCAATCACGCAATCAGCGGCGGTAGGGTTCTTGACTTCCATGAAGAAGGTTGGGTACTCGCCCTCACTGTAGCTAGGTTGGCTGACAGTACCTACGATCTCCAAGTCCTCCAAGGCGCAGGTATTCTTAGCCGGCTCCGCGCCCGCGCTAGGCGCCGGATAAGGCGAAGACTCGCTTGGGTTTGCAGCGCTGCTGTCGGCGCTGCTTTCCGCACTGCTCGGCGCGGCGCTTACGCTGCTCGATGCCGCATCACTAGTTGGGGCAGCGCTCGTCTTGCTGGTCTCCGGCACAGCCTCCGAGCCGCGGGCGCTGGTAGCAGCGGTAGGCACCGACTCATCGGAGCCGCCGAACATGCTGGTCGCTGCCCAGATGAGCAGCCCGACGAGCACCAAAAGTCCAATCAGCGCAGCAACGCGGCGGCGCATGTAGATCTCTTGGGGCAGGGGTTTGCGTCGGTTATCAGTCACGCTTCCGATTTTAAGGGGTGACACAGACAAACTTGCACCAGCCCTCGCCGCGTGTCTAGGCCTAAATGGCCCTAGTCCACGCCGTGGCGCACCACAGTTTCCACGCTGGAATCTTCCAGCAGGTAGCGCAGGCCGACAACGCCGAGCGTGCCGGCGTCGAGAAGCCGCCGCGCCGCCGGCACATCAGCGATGATCTGAGAGACCGTTTGGGCCGTGTTCTCGCGCTCGAAATCGGGCCTAGTCTCACGGCCTTGGCGCTTGGCCTGCAGCGCCGAAGCCGCGACCTTCTCAATGATGGGTCGCTGCAGCCCGGTCGGCAGGTTGATCTCGCCGTTCAGGAACGCCGAGGCCGCGCTCACCGCACCGCAGGACTGGTGGCCCATCACCACGAGAAGGTTGGCGTTTAGATTCTCCAAGGCATAGTCCAGCGAGGCGAGCACCGCGTTGTCCAGGATATGCCCGGCGGTACGAATGACGAAGGCATCGCCGAAACCGATGTTAAATACGTGCTCAATCGGGGCGCGCGAATCGGAGCATGCCAGCACGATGACGCGCGGGTCTTGGCCCCGGGTTAGCCGGGCGCGGAGGCGCGACTCAGTGTTGACGGAGATAGCGTTTCCACTGACCAGGCGCTCGTTTCCAGCTTGTAGGGCTTCCCAAACTTTTTGGGGATTTTTCGGGACTTTTGAAAGTGGCATGGATTCAACTGTAGTCCCGAACGCCGGCTGGCTTACACTGTTTCCCGATGATTAACACCGCTGCTCTTTTGGACTGGTTTGATTCAGCCGAGCGTCCCCTCCCCTGGCGCCGCCCCGGTACCTCCGCGTGGGGCGTCCTGCTCAGTGAGGTCATGAGCCAACAGACTCCGGTCGCACGGGTGGCTCCGGTGTGGGAGGAATGGATGCAGCGGTGGCCTACCCCGGCCGACTTTGCGGCGGCCTCCCGCGCGGAGGTGCTGCGCGCGTGGGGCAAGCTGGGTTATCCCCGGCGCGCGTTGCGCTTGTGGGAGTGTGCACAGGCCATAGGTGAAAAGCCGGTGCCAAGCGACGTCGAGAAGCTGCTGAAACTGCCCGGCATCGGCGATTACACGGCGCGGGCGGTGGCTTGTTTCCACTACAAGCGCAACGTGCCGGTGGTTGATACCAATGTCCGCCGAGTTTATGCGCGCGCCGTGGACGGCCGCTTCCTGCAGCCGCAGCCTTCTAAGAAGGAACTTTCCGCCGTGGAAAAACTCCTCCCGCCAGAAAATGGTCCACGTTTTTCGGCCGCGCTCATGGAACTCGGTGCTTTGGTATGCACGGCAAAGGCCCCCAATTGTGAAGGGTGCCCGCTACGCGAAGGTTGTGCCTGGCAGCTGGCGGGCTGCCCGCAGCCTAGTGAGGCCGAGCTTTCCAAGGCCAAAAAACGCGTGCAGAAATTCCAAGGCACCGACCGCCAGGTGCGTGGGCTGATTCTGGATGTCCTGCGCGGCGCCGATGCCCCGGTGCCGAAGAGCAAAATCGATGTGGTGTGGTCCGATGCGGCGCAACGCTCGCGGTCGTTGGCTTCGCTGCTTGACGACGGCCTCGCGGAGCAAGATTCCCAGGGCCTTTTCCACCTGCCCCATTAATGCGGCGTTTTAGTAGCGCGAATCGTGTGGTTGGCGCGAGAAATCGATAAGCCGGCCCAGCGACCAGTCTTTATCAGTAAGCAGGCGCGCGAAGATAAGGCCGCAGCCGATGGAGAGCACAACCATCGAGGCTGTGGCGAGATTGGACAACGCTTGATCCATGTTGCCGGCATTCAAGTGATAGACAGAGCGGAACATCGCTGCGCCGGGAATCATGATGACTGCGGCGGGAACCGTGGTGGTGATACGTGGCAGATGCATGGTGCGCGCCACGCGCCCGCCCAGCAGACCGATGATCGTGCCGCCCACGAAAGCTGCGAAGTAGCTGGTCACTCCCAGCTCTAGGATGCCCAAGCGCACCATGTTGGCTACGGTGCCTACTATTGCGGCGGCAATCACCATGCGCCGCGAGGAATTAAACAGGAAGGCAAAGCCGGCGATGCCTAAGAAGCTAGCCAGGATGGCGGCTGCGTACCAGCTGGCATCGGGCACAGGTGGCGGCGCAATTGGGGTAAGTTCCGTGAACCAGCTGACCATGGCCACCGTGAAGGTAGCCGCGATGATGACGGTCAGTGCGTAGCTAAGCCGCGCCATGCCGGCGTCAAAGTCAAAGCGCGCCAAATCAATCAGCGCGGAAAACAGCGGGAAGCCGGGAATCAGGAAAAGTACTGCGGCTACATAGCCCGAGGAGAAGTCTGTGGGATTGGCTAAGCCAGCAATAGACAAAAGCTCGGTGCTCAGGAAGTAGACCAAGCTCGCCGTGGCGCCACCTGCCACAATGCAGCCGATCTGGTGCACGTGCTTATGATGCAGCGCCCACCTGACAAACTGCCCGCAAAAGGCAGCGAGCGCGACCAAGAAGACAACATAGGACTGGAAATAGTTAAGCACTGAGAAGGAAGCGCAGGCCACGCCCGCGGCAGTGGCCAAGGTAAAACCATTCCAGCGCTTGCGCACGTGAGACTCGATGTCATCGAGGAAAGCATCGAGTTCTTCCGCAGTAATGCCGGCGTAGAGGCGATTATGGGTGAGATCCTCAAGGGCTTCGATACGAGATGCGTCGACAGCTGGCGAATGCTGCTGCGCCACCACGGTGCGAAAAGCTCGCCCCTTATGGAAGGTGCACGTAATTTGGGTAACGCCTACGTTGGCGTCCAACCGGGAAAAACCTAGAGCGCGGGCCGCGCGCTTCATTCCGCGCAGCGCACGATAGCCCGACGTGCCGGCGCCCATAAGCAGCATGCCAAGGCGCAGCACAACGTCGGCTTCAATGCCCATGCGGACATAGTCACTCGTAGGTTCTTCCATGGTTGCGACCTTGTAATTTAGCGCCAGCGTCCCCGGAAGTTCAGCCCGCCAGGCAGGTTGATCCACATGCCGCCGCGGGAGTTGAAGGTCACCGGCCCCACCTTGGTGGACATGGATGCCCCAGAGCCGGAGATGTTGATCCAGCTATTCTTGCCGGTTTTCTTACGAGATCGGTATTGAATGCCCATGGCTATACAGTTTAGCGCGGTGGTCTCAGCGCGCTATCGCATTGCGGCGCCTTAGCGCCCTACTCAATGTGCCTACATGCCAAATCGACGGGACAACGCCCGCAGATTCGGTCACGATTTGGCATCTAGGGCGGCAAAGCCGCAATCGCACGCCTCAGCCCGGAGAAAATCCCCCATGCCAGTAGACTGGAATCCGTGAATTTCCTGCGCCTTCTTACCCCTACTGTCACCAGCTTGCTCCTCTTTGCACCGAGCATGCCGGCTCAGGCTGCGCTGAGTTCTGGCTCCTCTATGGCGGGTTCCTCGCTCAGCAGCGCCCTCGTGGCGGATTTCTACGAAGATGAGCCCGAGGGCGTCGCCAATGCTGAGCCCGGCACCGTGCTGCGCCGCGAGAACATAGCGCCCGGGGTCGAACGCATTCTTTATTCCTCCCGGCTTGAAGATGGCACTCCCACTTATGTTTCGGGCACCGTCATGGAGCCGACTGAGCAGTGGGAAGGCCCGGGTGAGGCTCCCACGGTGGTGATGGCTCCGGGCACCCGGGGAATGGCGG
>NZ_KV814037.1:163969-219753 GCF_001813815.1 Corynebacterium sp. HMSC076D02 | reverse complement strand
ATCAATGTCAACTATGAATCCCCGTTGTATTCCAAGTTCCTGGACCGCGGAATGCGCCTGGTCATCACGGATTACATTGGTTTGGGTACCCCGGGTGTGCACACCTATGCCAACCGGCTTGAGCAAGGGCACGCGCTTATCGACGCCGCACGGGCCGCCGCATCTGGGCCCGTCGCATTCTTTGGCTATTCCCAGGGTGGCGGTGCTGCAGCCGCTGCGGCTGAGCTCGTTCCGGAATATGCGCCGGAGCTAGACCTGCGTGCGACTTTTGCGGGCGCTCCTCCGGCAGACCTAGTGAAGGTGCTCGCCGGTTCCCCACGGCTTGGGCCGAACTTGGCCTATGCCATTGAAGGATTTAGCGCCCGTTCGCAGGATTTCTCCGCCGCGATCGACGAGTACTTCAACGCCAAGGGCAAGCACTGGTTGGAAGAAAACTCCCGCTCCTGCATCGTGGATTCCTCGATGCGCTGGTCCATGACGGATCTGTCCGAGCTCACCGACACTGGAATTTCGATGAGCGAGTTCATCACCTCCGATGAGCGGGTGCGCTCCGTGCTGGAAGCACAACGCATCGGCAACCTGCGCCCGGCCGGCAAGGTTTTGGTGGGCAGCGCACCCAACGACGACATCGTGGACCACGCCCAAGCAATGCAGCTAGCCACCGACTGGCAAGAGCTCGGCGGTGAAGTAGAAACCCTCGAAGACCGCGGCGGTGCACTCTCCTCCCGCGTTGCCGGCGGCCACATCGCAGGTCTTATCGGACAATATGAACCAGCAATCGATTGGCTCGAAGAGACCCTAAGCACCGAAGCAGAATCTGCAGAGTAGAGCAGAGAGAAGAAACTAAGCGAATCTAGAAGAAAGCAAACGAAAGGGGCGCCTGCGTACTCATGTTGTACGCAGGCGCCCCTATTGCTTTCAGCTAGCGGCGAGCCTTAGAGCGGCTGGCCAGCACCAGCTGCTGGTGGGTTGCCCTCGCCGTCGTCATCATTGGACTCTGGCAAGACGTCGCTGGAGAGGATATCCGGGGCTTCGGTGGAATCTACAGCGGTAGTCTCTTCCTCGTTCTCGCGCACCTCAGCGTCAGCGAGGTCATCCTCAAAGGTGCCCTCCGGCAGTGGGCGCGGACGCGGCGTAAAGGTGAAGGTGGCCTTGGAGTTGTCCTTGGACTCACCATCCCAATTCTCCACGCCAACGGTGATGATTTCACCAGCGCCGATTTCGCCGAAGAGAATCTTCTCAGAGAGCTGATCCTCAATCTCGCGCTGGATGGTGCGACGCAGCGGGCGCGCACCGAGGACTGGGTCGAAGCCGCGCTTTGCCAGCAAGTCCTTTGCCTTCTGGGTCAGCTCGATGCCCATGTCGCGCTCAGCCAGCTGCTTCTCCACGCGGCCGATGAGAAGCTCAACCATCTCGACGATCTGCTCCTGAGTGAGCTGGTGGAAGACCACGATCTCGTCGATGCGGTTCAGGAACTCTGGGCGGAAGTGCTTCTTCAGCTCATCGTTGACCTTGTTCTTCATGCGCTCGTACTGCGCATCAGAATCGTTCTCAGAGGAGCCGGTGAAGCCCAAGCCCACGGCCTTGGAAATGTCCTGGGTGCCCAGGTTCGAGGTGAAGATCAGAACGGTGTTCTTGAAGTCCACGATGCGACCCTGACCGTCGGTCAGGCGACCATCCTCGAGGACCTGCAGCAAGGTGTTGTAAATCTCCTTGTGGGCCTTCTCGATCTCGTCGAAGAGAACCACGGAGAATGGCTTGCGGCGAACCTTCTCGGTGAGCTGGCCGCCCTCTTCGTAGCCGACGTATCCCGGAGGAGCACCGAAGAGTCGGGACGCGGTGAAACGGTCGTGGAACTCACCCATGTCGATCTGGATGAGGTCATCATCAGAGCCGAACAGGAAGTTAGCCAGGGACTTGGAAAGCTCCGTCTTACCAACGCCGGACGGGCCGGCGAAGATGAAGGAGCCGGAAGGACGGCGTGGGTCCTTGAGGCCTGCACGGGTACGGCGGATAGCACGGGAGACGGCCTTGACGGCATCGTCCTGGCCAATAATGCGCTTGTGCAGCTCCTCTTCCATGTGCAGCAGACGGGAGGATTCCTTCTCCGTCAGCTTGAGCACAGGGATGCCGGTCCAGTGCGCCAGAACCTCTGCGATTTGGTCCTCGCCTACCTCGGCGATCTCCTCAAGGTCGCCAGAGCGCCACTGCTTTTCCTTCTCCGCGCGCTCTTCACCGAGCTTGCGCTCCTGGTCACGCAGGCCAGCTGCCTTCTCGAAGTCTTGAGCATCGATGGCGGTTTCCTTTTCCTTGCGCACCTGGGCGATGCGCTCATCGACCTCACGCAGGCCTTCCGGCGCGGTCATGCGCTTGATGCGCATGCGGGCGCCGGCCTCGTCGAGGAGGTCAACTGCCTTGTCCGGCAGGAAGCGGTCATTAATGTAGCGGTCAGACAACGATGCCGCAGCCTTCAGTGCTTCATCGGTGTAGGAGACGCGGTGGTGTGCCTCGTACTTATCGCGCAGGCCCTTGAGAATCAGGATGGTGTCATCCAAGGATGGCTCGTCCACCTTGACCGGCTGGAAGCGACGCTCCAGTGCGGCATCCTTCTCGATGTGTTTGCGGTACTCATCAAGCGTGGTTGCACCGATGGTCTGCAGCTCGCCACGGGCCAGCTTCGGCTTCAGCAGCGAAGCAGCATCGATAGCACCCTCTGCGGCACCTGCACCAACGAGGGTGTGGATCTCATCGATGAACAGGATGATGTCACCGCGCTGGTTAATCTCCTTCAGGACCTTCTTCAGGCGTTCCTCAAAGTCACCGCGGTAACGGGAACCTGCAACGAGGGAACCCAAGTCCAGCGAGTAAAGCTGCTTATCCTTCAGGGTCTCTGGGACCTTGCCGTTGACGATGTCGAGAGCCAGGCCCTCAACGACGGCGGTCTTACCAACGCCCGGCTCACCGATGAGGACCGGGTTGTTCTTGGTACGGCGGGAAAGCACCTGCATGATGCGCTCAACCTCGGACTCGCGGCCGACAACTGGGTCAAGCTTGCCGTCCTTGGCTGCCTGGGTGAGGTTACGGCCGAACTGGTCCAGCACCAGGGAGTTGGAACGCTCGCCGGAACCCGACGGCGCGGTGCGGCCGCCAGAACCAACGCCGGCGCCAGCGCCGACGGGACCGCCCTGGGACTGGCCGTCATTTTCACCATTGCCACCCTCGTAACCAGAAAGCAGCTGGATAACCTGCTGACGCACGCGTGGCAGGTCAGCGCCGAGCTTGATCAGCACCTGCGCAGCAACGCCTTCACCCTCACGGATGAGGCCGAGCAGGAGGAACTCGGTGCCGATGTACTTGTGGCCCATCTGCAGGCCCTCGCGCAGGGAAAGCTCCAAGACCTTCTTAGCGCGTGGAGTAAACGGAATGTGGCCGGTGTGCGGCTGGGAGCCGTGGCCAATGATTTCCTCAACCTCGCGGCGCACGTCCTCGAGCGAGATGCCCATGGACTCGAGGGCCTTTGCGGCAACGCCTTCACCCTCGTGGATGAGGCCGAGCAGGATGTGCTCGGTGCCGATGTAGTTGTGGTTGAGCATGCGTGCTTCCTCCTGCGCCAGGACGATGACGCGGCGAGCACGGTCAGTAAACCTCTCGAACATTGCCTTATACCTCTATGCTTTCGCTAATAATGTGTCATCCACTCTAACGCGCTGACTGGACATGCAATTCGCCGTTTTTTAAACCCACCCATCTATATCCCCATTTTCCCAGCTCACACCACTGTACGCCGGTAGCGAACAGGAAGTTTATGCCACTTGTATGCCCCTTTTCGCTTAGCGATGTCCGTTTGGCCGTTACTCTTAATGAAGAAACGTCCCCCTATACCGCTTGCCTTTAAAGGATGAATCCCTGTGAAAAAGCTCCCTGAGTTCTTCTCTACTCAGCATCAACTTCGTCAGCTTTCCGTAATGGACGAATCCCCGGTCTCCACGCTTTTCGGTGTCGTGGACTCCTCTAATAAGCCAATGACGGTCGAGCTTTTTGAGCCCAACCACCGCGGTGCGGTTAAGCAAGCCTCCGCGCTTTCCGACGTCCACCATCGCTCCATCGCCCCGCTCGTCGGCACCGGAACCACAGAAAAGGGCCAGGACTTTCTGGTGCGCGCCGCACTTTCCGGCGAGCCGCTTTCTACCTTCACCGGCTCTGGCCTAGGCGCGCAGCATCTCACCAAGACCGAGGCGCTTTCAGTTTTTACTCCTTTGGCCGAGGCAGTGGATTACCTGTTGCAGAACAACCAGGCGGGCTTTGCCATGCATGCGCTGCATCCGCGCCGCATCATGGTTACGGGTTCGCGCAGCAATGCGGTGCTGTGTGCGGCAGGCCCGGGCGTGGGCAACGTCACCGCTGAGCAGGTCACGCAGCGCTTTGCGGAGCTCATTAAATCTGCGCATCCGGAGTTCAAACCAGATTCCCAGTTCCACACGGCTGGCTCGGTTATCGACGCCCTGCGTCACGCCTCTACTTCCACAGGTACCGCTGCAGCGGGCGTCGCTGCAGCGGGAGCAGCTGGTGCCGCAGCCGCAGGTTTTGCTTCCCAGTTCGCCAGCCCGCAAGCTGCGGCAACCCGCGAGCAAACCCACCCGCAGACGCAGCCTCAGCCAGCGCAGCAGGCCCCGCAGCAGCAGATGCCACCGCAGTACATGCCGCAACAGCAGCCGATGATGCAGCAAGGCCAGTACCAGCAGGGGTTCCAGCAAGGCTACCCACAAGGCCAGCCGCAGGGGCAGATGCAGGGCCAACCACACGGCGCGGAATTTGCTACACCGGTTGCAGAAAAGAAGTCCGGCTCTGGCAAGAAGACCGGCCTCATCGCGCTGTGCGCCGCACTGGCAGTGGTCGTTCTCGCCGCCGCCGGCATCTTCTTCAAGCAGTACCCGGGCTGGAACGATGATGAAAGCAACCTCGCAGAGGCCTACCCTGGCCTGCTGGGCTCGCGCAGCGGCACCTCCGGCTATGGCGATACCAAGTGCCACCACCGCGAGCCGGAGGAAGGCCAGCTGGCGAAGATCACCTGTGAGGGCGACGATTTAAGCTATTCTGTCGCCTCCTACGAATCCGTGGAAGCCCGCGACGCCATCCTGCCTTCGGATCCCACCGAGCTTTCCAATGGTCAGTGCACCGTCCAGAGCTTCGAAGCCCCGAACGCCGAGGAGCCGACCTATTACATGGCAGTGCCTGGCACCCAGTCCGCCTTCATTATCTGGGGCGCAGACGCGGAGAACGCGCGCCTAAAGATGCAATTGTGCGCCTAAAGGAGCAGCGACCATGGATAATTCGCAGGAAAACAAGACCATCTACATCGCGATTGCCGTCGCAGTCCTAGCACTTATTGCACTGGTAGGCGGCAGTGTTCTGGCCATGCGAATGCTGGGCGGCGCCAAAGAAAATGCGCAGTCCCAGCTAGCCCCACTTGCCGAAGCCCCTGCAACTGAGAGCACCGCGAAAGAAAGCGCTGAGCCGAAAAGCAGCGACAACAGCAAGAGCAAAGTAACAGAAGCTGCAACCCTGACCAAGACCGTGGAGCAGACGGTCACGCAGGAATACACCGCTCCTGCCCCGACTAAGTCCAACCCGGGCCTGCCCGCTGGATTTAATCCCGCCACCGTGGCTTGCGACGGCCACGGCGTGCTCATCGTCGATTCCGTCGTGGCCGGCAGCCCAGAAGAGGCCCTTCCACAGCTTGAGCGCTCAGTCGCTGCCTACCCCGGCGCGGAATACTACAACCCAGGTATCTGCCCATCTGTGCGCGGCGAGGTAGCAGAGGGCAAGGTCTACCCGGTGGCCATCGATTATGGCTTCGATACCGATGCTCTGTGTTCCGCAGCTTCCCGCCTGGGTGGCAACCCGCGTATCCTCTCCAACCGTGCGGAGTTCCTCTCCCCCTGCTAGCTAGAGGCTAATCCTGCGGAACCGGACGCAGCATCGGCGCGAGCACGAGTGCCACAAGCGATGCGACGGCCGCGAACAAGAATGCCCAGTGCGTGCCCTGTGCGGTGGCGGCGGCTTCGTCCATGCCCGCCTCCATTCCAGCAACAGTGCCGCGGGTCAAGAAGACGACTAGGAAGGCCGTGCCCATCGCACCGGCAAGCTGCTGCAGAGTGTTCATGATTGCCGAGCCATGCGAGTAGAGCTCATTCGGCAGCGAGGACAAAGCCGTAGTCATTAGCGGAGTCATCATAAGGCCAATACCCACCGCAAAGGTCACGTGCATGACCACCACAAGCCACACCGGAGAGCCCTCCCCCAGCGTTGCCATCGCGCCAAGCCCCAACACCAGCAGGATGGCGCCGGGAATCATCAACGGGCGCGGGCCATGAGAGTCATAGATGCGCCCCACAAATGGCGAGACAAGGCCCTGCAGCAGGCCGCCCGGCATCACCACCAGGCCAGTAACCAAGGCGGAAACGCCGAGGGAGGTTTGCAGGTAAATCGGCAAGACCGTCACCGAGCCCAGCATCAGCCCAAAGGAAACCAGCATGATGACCACGGCAATCGTGTAATTGCGCACGCGGAAGGGGCGCAAGTCCATCAGCGCGTGGTTCTCCTTGCCCAACGCTAGCTGTCGCTTAGCAAAGACAACCAAAGCCACCGCGCCCACCACGGTGGCGATAATTTCCACCAGGCCGTCGCCTTCCAGCATCTTTTCGATGGATGAAAGCCCGTAGACCAGCCCGCCGAAGGCGAATACCGAAAGCACCACCGACAATGGGTCCAGCGGGGTATCGCGGCTTTCCCCGACGTCGACAAGCTTGGCCATGCCCGCTACCACCAGCAACGCCATCAGCGGGGCCATCGCCCAGAAGATGAAGTGCCAGCTCAAAGCATTAACAATCGCGCCGCCCACCGTGGGGCCTAGGGCGGGAGCCACCGAAATGACAATCGAGATGATGCCCATCACCGATCCACGGCGCTGCGGCGGAACCAGGGTCATAGCCACCGTCATCAACGTCGGAATCATTAGCGCCGTGCCCGCCGCCTGCACCACGCGTCCGCCAAGCAAGACCAAGAAGGCTGGCGCCAGCGCCGCAATCACGGTGCCGGCGAGGAAGAGTCCGGTCGAAGCAAAGAAGATCTGCCTGGTGCTAAAGCGCTCCAGCAGGTACCCCGTGGTGGGAATAACCACACCCATGGTCAGCATGAAACCCGTGGTCAGCCACTGCGCCGCCGTCGCCGGGATGGAAAAGTCTGCCATGACGGCAGGCAATGCCACCGACAACGAGGTCTCGTTCAAGATCATGATCATGGCGCCCAAGACCAGAATCGTGAGGTTAATAACTACGTCGCGGGACAAGGAATCGGGAGCAGAAGAATTTTGGGACACGAAGACAGAGATTAGGGCAATCCCGCGCGCATCTTGCAGCAAGACCAGGCGTTTGTGAGAAAAGACACTTCAAAGGCGATCTGGGGAGTTCTCCCGAATGCGGCAATGTAGTTGGAAAGATGATTTAGCCGTACACCGCCATTTTCTCCACTTCTTCGAATCGGACGGAGTGTGATTGGTCAAAAACATCGGCAATTTCCTGACCGTCACGATGTCTTCGACCAGCAACCGCGCTTATTCTCCTATCCGCGTTGTTCCCCAAACCACCGCCATCATTCCACTTGGCTCCTCGCTTTTGCGTTTTTCCACCAAGACGATGCGCTATGAATTAGAGCTCGTGCAGGGCACCCCTGTCACAGAACCCGAGGTAGATAGCCTGCCAAACGCAGAATTTACCCGGAATACTTTCGAACCCAACTATGAACAGCGCCGTGTGCTCGAGGCTCTCGCGCGCCCGCTTCTCAAGGATCCCAGCGCCGTGCCGCGCGTGGTGATTCCTTCTACCAAGGAACTGGCCGAGGAATCGACGAGCGCTACACCGACATCCGCCTCATCGCTGAGGGCGGCATGGGGCGCGTGTACTACGCGCGCCAAAAGGACTTGGAACGCGACGTAGCCATCAAGGTCATCAAGGCCACCCCCAGCCCCGATGCACGCGAGCGTTTCCGCGCGGAGATGCGGCGCATGAGCCACCTCAGCCACTCCGCCATCGTTCCGGTTTACACCGGCGGCACGACGGAAGGTTTGCCCTATTTTGTCATGCGCTACGTAGAGGGCGGCACGCTTTACGACGTCCTGAAGGTCCGCAAGGCCGCAGGGCTCCACTTCGACTTGGCCGAGGTTGCTATCTATCTCGAACCTATCGCGCAGGCATTAGACTACCTGGCCAGCCTTCCCACGCCGGTTGTCCACCGCGATGTGAAACCCGCAAATATCCTGGTCCCAGATGATCCGCGCCCCTCGGCGACGGTCCTGACAGACTTCGGTATTGCGCTCTACGAAGAGGATAATCGCATCACCTCCGAGGGCATGCGCGTGGGCACGGATGCCTATTTGGCACCGGAGCTCTATCCGACGTCGCTTAGCGCAAAGGCGCCCTCCGCCACCGCGGCGAGCGATCGCTATGCCCTCGCACTCATCGCGCTAGAAATGCTCACACTGGAGAATCTGCGCGAGCACTACAACCAGCAGCAATGGGCGCATTCGCGCCTGATTCCGGAAATCACCGCGCAGGACTTAGGCCCGCGCAACCAAGACTTTGCTGAGCACATCAACACGGTGCTGCACAAGGCGCTCGCGGAAAATCCGGCGCGCCGCTATACCAGCGCACAGGAGTTCATCGAGGAGCTGACCACGCCCACCGCTACCCCACGGCGCAAGAGTACAGCGCGCAAATGGCTTCCAGCCGCGATGGTACTCGGTCTCTGCGGCATCGGCGTGGCCGGTGCATGGAATTACCTAGCCAAAGACGACTGGAGCGGAACGCAAAAGGAAATCGCAGCAGAATATCACCAAATTGTGGGCGAGAAGGAAGGCGGCACCGGCTGGGAAGGCCTGAAATGCAACCCGCAGGAGGTGGCAGCGGAGGCGCCGATGGAGGCGTCGATAAGCTGCTCCAGCCCGCGCCAGCAGATAAGCGTGCTGGAATTTGCCTCCTCCGACGCGCGCAGCGATTTCAAAAAAGCCTCCCCTGGGCGGGGTAGTGCGCGCAAGGAAGGCGATCGCTGC
The DNA here is from genome assembly GCF_001813815.1 of Corynebacterium sp. HMSC076D02. NCBI lineage: Bacteria > Bacillati > Actinomycetota > Actinomycetes > Mycobacteriales > Corynebacteriaceae > Corynebacterium > Corynebacterium sp. HMSC076D02. Next base: position 210,647 of record NZ_KV814037.1, on the reverse strand, counting down.
AGCTTAGAGGTCGTGGCTTATGCAGACGACCTCACCGGATTCTACCCCGACGGAAAACACTCGAATTTTGTGATTTTCTATCGGGGCGAGCTGGAATCCGCAGCCGAGATTCCAGCCTGCTAAGGCCGTCTACTTTTCCGGTTTCACGATTGGGAAGAGAACCGTCTCGCGGATGCCCAGGCCGGTAAGTGCCATGAGCAGGCGGTCCATGCCCATGCCAGTGCCGGCTGTTGGCGGCATGCCCTGCTCCATGGCGGCCAGGAAGTCCTCGTCGAGGACCATGGCTTCATCGTCGCCGCCGGCGGCCAGGCGGGCCTGATCCTCGAAACGCTCGCGCTGGATAACCGGGTCCACCAGCTCGGAGTAGCCGGTGGCCAACTCGAAGCCGCGGACATAGAGATCCCACTTCTCGGTAACGCCCGGGATGGAGCGGTGCTGACGGGTCAGCGGGGAGGTCTCAACCGGGAAGTTCTTGACAAAGATTGGGCCCTCGAGCTGGTCCTCGCACAGGACTTCCCAAATCTCCTCGACCAGCTTGCCGTGGCCCCAACCGCCGTTCTTTGGAACGTCCAGGCCGATGACCTTGGCAATCTCTTTGAGCTCTTCCACGGTGGAGTCGATGGTGACCTCCGGCTGGCCCGGGAACTTGCGGGCAAGTGCCTCGTTCAGGGATGGGTACATCTCGATCTCCGGCCATTCCTCGCCGCCGAAGTCATACTCGGTGCCATCAGCCAAGGTGACCTTGTGGGAGCCGAAGACGGCCTCGGCCACAGCCTGGATGGACTCGCGGGTGGTGCGAGCACAATCGTTGTAATCGCCCCAGGCCGCGTAGGTCTCGAGCATGGCGAACTCCGGAGAGTGGGAGCGGTCGACGCCCTCGTTACGGAAGTTGCGATTGATCTCGAAAACGCGGTCGATGCCGCCAACGACGGCGCGCTTCAAGTACAGCTCCGGCGCAATGCGCAGGTAAAGATCGATGTCGAGAGCGTTGGAGTGGGTCACGAACGGGCGAGCTGCCGCGCCACCGTGCAAGGTCTGCAGCATCGGGGTCTCGATCTCGACGAAACCCTGATCCTCCATGTAGTTACGCAACGCGCGCATGACCTTCACGCGGGTCATCGCGTTCTTGCGAGCCTCTTCGCGCACGATGAGATCGTTGTAGCGCTGGCGCACGCGGGTTTCTTCATTCATGCCCGCGAAGGAAACGGGCAGCGGGCGCAGGGACTTCGCCGCCATGGTCCACTTGGTTGCCATGATGGAAAGCTCGCCGCGGCGCGAAGCGATGACGCGGCCGCGCACGGAGATGAAGTCTCCCAAGTCAACGTCAGACTTCCAGGCAGCCAGCTGATCTTCGCCGACCTCGGCCAAAGAAAGCATGGCCTGTACCTGGGTACCGTCACCGTCCTGCAAGGTGGCAAAGCAAAGTTTGCCGGTGTTGCGCATGAAGATAAGGCGGCCGGCGATAGCGTGCTCGACCTCGGTCTCGTCGCCTGCGTGCAGGTAGGTTACGTCGGCTTCCTGGCCCGGCTCTTGGTCTTCTGCCAGGACCTGGAACTTGTGGCGAAGGTCCTTCATGGCAATGGTGCGGTCAACGGTGACCGGGTATGCCTCGGTGCCTTCAGCCAGCAGGCGCTCGCGCTTTTCGCGGCGGATGCGCAGCTGCTCAGGGACGTCGTTTACTTCGGGGGTATTTTTCTGCTCGCTCACGATTGTCTAGGGTAGTCGATCCCCTTAAGACAGTGCGATCTCGTACCCGTTTAACGAGTGTTCATTCAAATGACATTTCGATTACACAGGCTGTAAATGCAGATGCGCTTAAATATGCTCCGGCAAACCTCATGACTTAAAACATGAAATCAGGAGCATCACATAATGGCACTCAAGGGCCTTAACCTTTTTACTTCCTCGCGTTCCTCGCTGACCTGCACCTACAAGTGCGGCAACGCCTGCTTGGGCGAATGCGATAACCCTTCCAACAACTCCTACTTCGGTGACCGTTTCACCACCCCGCTTTCTCGCCGTACCGCACTGCGCGCGGGCGGCCTCAGCGTGGTTGCAGTAGGCGGTTCGGCAGCCCTGGCTGCCTGCTCTGGCGACGGCGCTGGCCCGGGTGACTCCGAGGGCAACGCAGGCGCCGGCAAGACTACCGATGCCAAGGTCGAGCTCACCTCTGCAGAGGGCATGCAGTTCGATGCGGTCCAGCCAAACACCAAGGACGAGGTCGTTGTACCGAAGGGCTACGAGCAGTCAGTGCTCATCGCCTGGGGTGACCCGGTGATTGAGGGGGCACCGGAATTCGACGTCGATAAGCAAACTGCGGAAGCTGCGAAAAAGCAGTTCGGCTTCAACAATGACTTCGCGGGCCTCATCGAGCACCCGGACAACCCGGAGCGTCTGGTCTACATGTGCTCCCACGAGTACACCACTGAGCCGATGATGTTCCCGGATTATGACCCGGAGAACCCCACCGAAGAGCAGGTCAAGATCGGCTGGGCTGGCCACGGCCACACCATCCTGGAGGTCTCCAAGGTTGGCGATACCGGCGAGCTCAAGCGCGAGTTCGGCCCGCTGAACCGCCGCATTACCGCAACTACCCCGTTCCAGCTGGTTGGCCCTGCTAAGGGCAGCGACCTGGTCAAGACCAAGGCCGATCCAAAGGGTGAGACCGTAAGCGGCACGCTGAACAACTGCTCCGGCGGCGTGACCCCATGGAACACCATGCTTTCTGGCGAGGAGAACTTTGACCAGTACTTCGCTGCTGGCGATATCAAGGACGAGAAGGCAAAGAAGTCGCTGGAGCGCTTCGGTATTGAGGACAAGGAAACCTCCCGCAAGTGGGAGCGCTTCGACGACCGCTTCGACTGCTCCAAGGAGCCAAACGAGCCAAACCGCTTCGGCTGGATCGTTGAGATTAACCCGCTGGACCCAACCTCTACTCCGGTCAAGCACACCGCGCTGGGCCGCTTCAAGCACGAGGCAGGCAACATCCACATCGCTGATGACGGCACCGTAGTCTGCTACTCCGGCGATGACTCCCGCTTCGAATACATCTACAAGTTCATCTCCACCAAGAAGTACGAAGAGGGCAACATCGAGCACAACCTCTCCATCCTGGACCACGGCACCCTGTACGTCGCCGTGATGGAGGGCAACTCCCCTGAGGACGAAATCGACGGCTCGGGCGTTCTGCCTGAGGACGGCGCCTTCGACGGCAAGGGCAAGTGGGTCAAGCTGCTGACCTCTGACACGGAGAACAACAAGTTTGAATCTCACGTTGATGGCTTCAGCGCGGAAGAGGTTGCGATCTTTACCCGTGAAGCTGCTGACAAGGTGGGGGCTACCAAGATGGACCGCCCTGAGGACATCCAGGTCCACCCGGATTCCCACAAGGTCTACGTGGCGCTGACCAATAACTCCTACCGCGGCGCTACCGGCGAGAACGCCAAGAAGAACAAGGAAGATGCCAAGGAATGGGCTCCAGTCAAGGAGAACAAGAACGGCATGGTCATGGAAATTGATGATGACCACGTCGGCGAGTCCTTCACCTGGAACCTCTTCTTGGTTTGCGGCGACCCGAATGAAGCCAACACCTACTTCGGCGGTTTCGATAAGTCCAAGGTCTCCCCGATTTCCTGCCCGGACAACCTGGCCTTCGACAACCACGGCAACCTGTGGATTACCACTGACGGCAACGCACTGGACAGCAACGACGGCCTCTATGCGGTCACCACCAGCGGCGATACCCGCGGTGAGCTGAAGTGCTTCCTCACGGTTCCGGCCGGCGCAGAGACCTGTGGCCCAATCGTTGACGACGACCGCGTCATGGTCAACGTCCAGCACCCGGGCGAGGCTGACGACGCCACCTTCGACGCCGCGACCTCCCACTGGCCTGACGGTGGCAAGACCACCCCGCGCCCGGCCGTGGTTGTGGTATGGAAAGACGGCAAGATTGGCGTTAACTAGCTCGCTCTCCTTTTCGCCGCTCGCCTTTGGCCGCTGCCTAGTCATTTGGCCACCACCTCACCATTTGGCTGCTGCCTAACTAAATGGTGAGGAACAAATGGTGAGGTCACCCAACAATAATCACACTGGCCAACACAGGCCGCAGTGGTTACGGGGTGACCTCACCATTTGCATTTGTGGCGCGCACTACCTCGCCGCTACTCCACCACTTTCCATTTACCCAGGCCTGGATACCAAGACCTCAAGGTCGCGGTCCGGGCGCGAAAATGACAGCGCACCGCGAACAGGAGGTCTGGGTTTCCAGGGGTGCAGTTCCAGGCCTGAGTGCTTGCTCAGTGAGGGTGGTCGCGCTAGTTGCGGAGCTGGGCCTCCAACACGTCCTGCGCAAAGTCAAAGAGCGGGGTCGCAACTCCAGCGCGCTGGCCCATCCGGCGAATGGCGCCGACCTGGGCATCGAGCTCGTTGGGCAAACGGTCCTTGATATCACGCTGCATTGATGTCGTGGCCTGCGGATACTGTTCGCGGGCGAAACCCATCGTCTGCTCCACCACGTTATTCGGCAGCGCGACCTCCAACGCTCGAGCGACGGTCTCGACCTCGCGCATGAAGGCCTCCAACTGCCCCGGGATTTCGTCGATGAGGTAACCAATCGGCCGGTCAACCAATGCGCCCAAAGTGCCCGTGGTGGTTACGAACATGGCCTTGGCCCACACATCGACCAATGGTTCCGCATGATATTTGCCCCGCGCGCCGGCTTCGTTCAAGGCAGCAGCCAACTGCTGCCCCACCGGAATCGAGCCCGCCATCGGGCCGAATGCCAAGCTCAACGGACCGGGGTTGCGCTTAATCTTCGCCGACCCCAGGCGGGTCGCGAAGACGCGAGCAACACCAGCCAGCACATTTTCCTCACCGAAATGCGCTGCAGCCAAGTACGGAATCTCCACCGAATTATGGGTGGTCACCACGGGAATACCCGTGAGCGATTCCGGATCTGGGCCGAAAGTGTCATTCCCCGGCAGCGCTTTCGTGGCGATAATGGCCACGTCGAGTCCGCCCAATTGCTCAATTAGCTCGGCAAACGTTTCCGCCGCCGGTGGGGAGGGGATGAAGGTTTCGTTATCAGAGGCGTCGATAAGCGTGAGCCCCGAGCGCAGGGCTTCCAGGGTCTTGCCGCGGGCTACGTAGCCCACCTCGTGGCCTGCCTGCGAAAGAGTGCCGCCAAAGTAACCGCCAATGGCGCCTGCGCCCAGAAATCCAATCTTCATGGGTTCCAGACTAGCTATCTTGGTTCTCCAAATTGCGGAAACCGATACCCAATGGCAGGCCGACGCTATCGATCAGCCGCACCCCGCCGAGTGTGGCCGCGACAAAGAGGCGCGCGTCGCCCTCAGCCGGCGGCTCGCCCAAGTCACGGCTGCGCAGTTCCAAGTACTCCGGTTCCACACCTGCAGCAGCCAGCACCTCGCGCGTTACCTCAAGTACCTTGTCAGCACCAGATTCAGCCGCATAGGCACCCGCGGTCAGCGCCGCCGACAACGCACTAGCTTGCTCGCGAGCCTCCGGCGCCACGTCCGCATTGCGCAGGCTCATCACCACGCCATCAGCCATGCGTACCGCCGGCACGCCCTGGACACGCACGCCCAGGTGCAGGTCGGTGCACGCCTGCTGGGTCGCGACGAGCAGCTCGTAATCCTTCTCGCCCATGACGACGTCGCTTGGCGCAAGCGCACCAATCAGACCAATGATGCGCGTTAGCTCAGCGCTAATGTCCTCCATGCCATGCCACTGCGGCACGATCCGCGTGCGTTCGGGGGCTTGGGGCGCATGCCAGACGACGTCGACTTCGCCAAGCAGCTGTGCATCCTGCAGGTCGGTGAGCGCCACGACGACCACCGCGCCGCGAATCCGGCGGGCGGCCTGCACCAGCGCCAGATGCCCCGCGTGCACGCCGCGACCCAGGGGAACCAGAACCACGCGGCGGCCGGTCTTGCGGTAGGCGCTGCCCACCATGCGAATGCGTTCGATGTCCTCGACGATGTTCATCGGTTCTCCTCCTGTAGCGCCCACATTTCTAGTTCTTCGCGGCGAAAGACCTCGCCGAACCGCCGGGCCGCTTCGACGAAGGCGCGGCGCATTCCGGGTTCGGTGAGGCCTCGATACGCCGCGATGATTTCGGCGCTTTCCGCCGCTTCGAGGGCCTCGGCGCTTTTGACCAGAGTCTCGCTGAAGACGTCCTCGTTCGCGCGCACGGCCAGCTCGGTCATCATCTGGGCATAGTACACGCGGGCGGCAAACGCGGGCCTTTCACTATCGCTTAGCGCGGCCCCGCTGGCTTGGAACTCCCCCAACACCAGCTCGGCGATGGTTTGGCCAAGCTCATCGATGGTCGTGGTGGCCCAGCGGCGCGCATGGCACGGCGCGATGGCGGCGACGACGCAGCCGCGGGTCTCTAAGGGATCGAGCACCTGCACTCCGCGGGAAAGGCAAGTGTGAAACACGATGAGGCCGTCGTGCACGTAGGTTTCGAGCATGTCGACGGCCTGCTCCAAGCGGGCATCGCCAAGCGCGATGATGAGTGCTTGATAGTCCTGTAGCTCGGTTAGTTCTGTGAGCGGCTCCACGGTGTGGCCGACCATGCGCATCTCCTCAGCGAGAAGCTGGCCGACTTGTGAGTTTCCGAAGAGCGCGACGCGCATCCGCGGTGCGCGCATTTACTTCTTCTTTTTCATTGCGGCCATGAGCTCGGCCACTGAGACAGAACCCTCGCGTGCCTCGTCGCTACGGCGACGGCCGCGGGATCCTTCCTGCTCCGGCGCGCGGTGCTTATGGCTAGCGTGCTGCGCCGCCCTTGCCTGCTGCGGCTGCGGCTGTGCCTGCTGGCCCTGCTGGCCCTGCTGTGCGCCAGCAGACTGCGCGGCGTTGGCAGCGTGGTGGCCGCTAGCCTGCGCGGACTTGGTCTCTGCCGGCTTGGAGTGTGAGGACTGCTGGCCATCCCAGCGCACGGTCTGGAAGGAAGCGGTGTCGAAAGTCGACTGCGGGGACTTCTGCGGCTGGCCGCCTGGGAAGTGCTGGCTCGGCTTTGCGGAGGCCGGCTTCGCCTGCGGCTGCTGCTGGGCAGTCGCCTGCTGGTTCTGCGGCTGTTGTGCCTGCTGTGCCTGCCCCTGTGCTGGGAAGGTCGGACGTCCAAAGGACTGGCGGGCGCGCTCCTGGGCCTGGCGCTGCGCCTGCTGGGACTGCTGAGTCTGCTGGCCGCGCTGCTGGACCTTTTGGGAGATGATGTCATCCAGCGGGTTGTGCTGCGGGGTGCGGGCGCTGGGCTGGGAGCCGAGGCGGCCGGCGACGGCGTCGGCAGTTGGCGCACCCTTGGAAGCCTGGGTGAAGTTGACCTCTGGCTCGCGGGTCTTTTCCTCAAGCTCCATGATGCGACGTGCCTCAGCGTGCAGCGCGGCTGGCTCATAGGTGAACTCGCGGCCAGACAGCTCCTCAATCTGGGCGCGGATGGAAGCCAGCTCCCGGCGAATTTCCTCCATAATGTCGGAATCACCCTGGGTTGGCTCGACCTTGCGGGCGCGCTCAGATTCCAGCAGCGCAGCCGATTCCGCGGCCTCACGGCGGTAGCGCACCACCATGAAAAAGCCCAGGACAGCCGCCCACAATGCGGCGATGAGCGCCAGCTTCAAAGCACTAGCAGAGCCCGAAATGAGCATGACCAAGCTGGCGATGACAGCCAAAATCACCAGTGCAATAAGGCCAATCGAGCCGGCGTCTGCTTTCTTGGGGGCGGATTGCTGTGGTTCAGGGGTCGGAGCAGTCATGGAAACCAATTTACAGTCCGATCCTTTAATTAGCCCACTAAGTCTGACCCAGCGCGTCGGGCGGCACCTCACAGTGGCGTTCCAAGACCACGCCAGCCACTGCCATGGCGATGCCGCCGAGGGCGGAAGTCAGCACGCCCGTAAGGTCACTAGCGGCGGCCACCAGCTCATTCGCATGAGGAAGCACATAGACCAACATGCCCAAGTAGCCGCCGCCGACGATGGCGCCGGTCCACGCCGAGGCTTTGCCCACGAGCAGAAACTGCGCGATGGTCATGGGATTGAGCTGCGAGTTATCTAGACCAATACCGTGTTCTTTGCTCTTGGCTTGGCGCACCTTCCACGTCAAAAAGACACACACGGCCGTCACGGCCCACAGGGAAATGGAAACAGTCGCCGGGATGGCCAGCATGGAGCCGTAAAAGCGGGAGGTCAAAATCGCAGCCGCAGCGGCAACGAAGAGCCCTACTCCGACAAGCCAGCCTATCGACGTCCGCTTCATGCCAGCTTCACCTGCTCTACTTCGGCCAGGTCGAGCGCAGCGATGAGGTCTGCAACAGGAGTATCGCCAAGCCGCGCATCTGGGTCCGCAGCCAGCCACGGCACCAGCACGAAGGCGCGCTCGTGGGCATAAGGATGCGGAAGCGTCAGTTCCGGTTCGCTAGAGGTCACGCCTTCTACCTGCACGATGTCCACGTCCAAGGTGCGCGGACCCCAATGGCGCACGCGGACGCGCTCGGCGGCCTGCTCAAGGGCCTGACCGCGGCGCAGCAACTCCATTGGGCTCTCCTCTACGTCCACAATGAGCACCGCGTTAAGGAACTCGTCCTGGTCCGTAACACCCCACGGCGGGGTGGAATAAATGGGCGAGGCCGCCACGGTTTCCGCGGCGAACTCGTCGAAGACCGTCTGCAGCAATGCGCGGCGGTCATCCATGTTGGAGCCAATCGAAAGTACCGCGCGCATCGTCACTTGCCTCCTCGCATGCTCTTTCGCGAGCGACGCGCCACGACGGCGACGTCGGCGAAGGTGCGCGGAATCGGCGCCTTCGGTTTATGAATGGTCACCTCGACCGCATGCAGCAGGTCATAACGCTGCATCACGGTATCGGCCACCTCGTTGGCCACGGTCTCGATGAGATCGCGCGACGGGCCCTCGACGATGTCCGCCGCGACGTCGGCAAGCTCGGCGTAGCTTACGGTGTTCGCAAGGTCATCTGTGGTTGGGAACTCAGTCCAGCAGGTGATGTCCACTAGGAAGGGCTGACCCTCGCGCTTTTCTTCCTCGAAGACACCGTGGTAGCCAAAGCACTCCAGGCCGGTCAGTTCGATGCGGTCTGCCATTAGCGGTTTCCTTCCTTAGACGCAGCGCCGTTGGTGTAGCTACGGGTGGCGTTTACGCCGCCAGAATAGGCCAAGCCAGCGTTCCACGCGGCGGCGACGTCGACGGCATCGCGGGAGACGCCGACCTCGTGCACGCGCACGCCCCACGCACCCATTTGCGCGGAGATTGCGGTGACAGCGGCGGTGGCGGGATCGGCGAGCATGGGCGAGGCTTCCACGCCGCGGTCCTCGCGGATGGCGGCGAGGAAGCGCTTGCGGGAAGCGCCCACGAGAATCGGAAACTCGCCCTCAAGGAAGCTCGGCAGTGCCTTCAACAACGCCCAGTTATCCTGCGGAGTCTTGGCAAAGCCCAGGCCCGGATCCAGGACGATGTTGTCAGCGCGCACGCCTGCTGCAAGGGCGGCGTCGCTCAGCTGCGCTAGGCGTTCGTGCACGTCGCGCACGACATCGCCGCCATGGTCCGCACTGCCGGCGGCGGAGCCGAACTGTACGGTACGCCAGTGCATCAGACACACGGGCAGCGCGCTATCGACCATCACGGCCAGCATGTCAGGGTCCGCAAGCCCGCCGGAGACATCGTTGATGAGGTCCACGCCCGCGCTTGCCGACGCCGCCGCCACCGACGCGCGCATCGTATCCACGGAGGTCTTGATGCCCTCCTCGTGCAGCGCGCGGATGACCGGAACCACGCGGTTTTCCTCGTCCTTCGCGTCCACGCGGACTGCGCCGGGGCGGGTGGATTCGCCGCCAACATCGATGATGTCTGCACCCGCCGCGACCAATTCGCGGGCGTGCTCAATCGCGGCGTCGATGTTGAGCCACCGCCCGCCGTCAGAAAAAGAATCCTCGGTGACGTTCACGATTCCCATGACCAGCGTGCGGCCCGGGACGGTCAAGTCACTGACAGTCATTTCTAGCTCCTAATAAGGCTCATTACCTCAGCGCGGGAAGCGGCATTGGACTTGAAACCGCCGCGGACGGCCGAGGTCGTGGTGGTAGCGCCAGGCTTGCGGATGCCGCGCATGGCCATGCACAGGTGCTCGCATTCGATGACCACGATGACAGATTGCGCGTGGAGGACCTCCACCAGGGCATCGGCAATCTGGGAGGTCAGACGCTCCTGGACTTGCGGACGCTTGGCGTACATATCGGCCAGGCGGGCTAGCTTGGACAGGCCGGTGACCTGGCCGTCTGGGCCCGGGATGTAGCCGATGTGCGCCACGCCGTAGAAAGGCACCAGGTGGTGCTCGCAGGTGGAGTAAATCGGGATATCGCGCACCAAGACCAGTTCTTGGTGCTCCTCGGCGAAGGTCTTGTGCAGGACCTCGGTTGGGTCCGCGTGCAGGCCGGCGAAGACTTCCTTGTAAGCGCGCGCGACTCGGGCTGGCGTCTCCTGCAGGCCCTCGCGGTCGGGGTCCTCCCCTACTGCGATGAGCAACTCGCGGATCGCTGCCTCCGCGCGGGCCTGATCAAATTCGCCCCTGGCGGGGATGTTATTGCTCATCTGAATCCTTGTAGGGGCTGGCCTGGCCCTGGTTGCCAGAGCGAGGCGCGTTGTACGGGTTATTGGCACGCTGGTTCTCGCCGAAGCTGGACCACTGGTCGCGGTCAGGCTGCGGCTTGGCGTGGCGGCTGCCGACGCGGGGAATTTCGGTGGTCGGGCGGTCGCTCGGGGCCTGGCCAGCGGGAGTTTCGGGAGCCGGAGCAGGCTGTGCCGGCTTTTCGGCTTGTTTTTCTTCTGGTGCGAAGAAAGTGTTTTTCTCGCTATCGACCTTGTCGCCCGCGTGCTGGCCAAAGTTGAAGCCAATCTCGCCGGTGGGCTGTGGGTCCTGGCCTGCTAGGCGACGCTCGCGTGCCGCACGGGAAGCCTCAACCAAAGTCATGCGCGGTGGCAGCTCCTCGCCGCGTTCCTTGGCCAACTCGGCCGGAGTCTTGACTGGCTCGCGGCCAGCCTGGCGCGGGAAGCGATCGTCCTCGTTCGGGAAGACGTCGAAAGCCGCGCGTGGCTCGATGCCCTCAAAGATGCCCTCCAGGTCGGGGCGACGGAGGGTCTCCTTGTCCAGCAGCATCTCCGCGAGCTTATCCAGGTAGTCGCGGTGCTCCGCCAAGATGTCGTAGGCCTGCTGATGCGCGCGATCCAACAAGTAGCGCATCTGCTCGTCGATGCGGGTAGCCACGTCTTCGGAGTACTCGATGGAACCGCCGCCCATGCCGTAGCCGAATGGGTCGCCCTGCTCCTTGCCGTATTTCACGGTGCCAAGGTCCGGGGAGAAGCCGTACTCGGTCAGCATGGAACGAGCGATCTTGGTGGCGTTTTCAATATCAGAGGAGGCGCCGGTTGTCGGCGCGCCGAACACGAGCTCCTCGGCAGCACGGCCGCCCATGGCAAAGACCAAGCGGGAGAAGAGCTCGTCGCGGGTGTACATGCCCTTGTCGTCTTCCTGCGAGGTCATCGCGTGGCCACCGGTGCGGCCACGGGCCAAGATGGTGACCTTGTAAACGCGCTCAATGTCCTTGAGCGCCCAAGCGGCCAAGGTGTGGCCGCCCTCGTGGTACGCGGTGACCTTCTTCTCGTGCTCGGAGATGATCTTGCCTTGGCGGCGCGGACCGCCGACGACGCGGTCGGTGGCCTCCTCGAGAGCGTCATAAGTAATCACATTGCCGCCAATGCGGGCGGTCAAAAGTGCAGCCTCGTTCAGGACGTTAGCCAGGTCCGCGCCGGACATACCGGCGGTGCGCTTGGCCAGCTGGGCGACGTCGACTTCCTTGGCCAAAGGCTTGTCCTTAGCGTGGACGCGCAGAATCTCCTCGCGGCCAGCCAGGTCTGGGTTAGTAACCGGAATCTGGCGGTCGAAGCGGCCCGGGCGCAGCAGCGCCGGGTCCAGGATGTCTGGGCGGTTGGTGGCCGCGATGAGGATGACGCCCTCGCGGTCGCCGAAGCCGTCCATCTCCACCAGCAGCTGGTTCAGGGTCTGCTCGCGCTCGTCATGTCCGCCGCCGGTGCCGGAGCCACGCTGGCGACCCACGGCGTCAATCTCGTCGACGAAGATGATGCACGGGCTGTTTTCCTTCGCCTGCTTAAACAGGTCGCGCACGCGGGAAGCACCCACGCCGACGAACATCTCCACGAAGTCCGAGCCGGAGATGGAGAAGAAAGGAACTCCCGCCTCGCCCGCAACGGCGCGGGCCAGCAGCGTCTTACCTGTGCCGGGAGGGCCGTAGAGCAACACGCCGCGCGGAATCTTCGCGCCGAGGGCATGGTAGCGCTCGGGCTCGTCCAAGAAATCCTTGATTTCCTGCAGCTCGTCCACTGCTTCATCGGCACCAGCCACGTCCTCGAACGTGTTGGTGGGCATGTCCTTGGTCAGCTCCTTGGCCTTGGAGCCGCCGATACCGAACATCCCGCCGCCGTTTTGCTGCATGCGGGACATGAACCAGAACAGGAACGCGAACAGGATGATCATCGGCAACAGGAAGCTGACCATCGAGCCCAGGAAAGATTCCTGGGTGACCTTGGTCTGGTACTTCTCCGCGCCGGAGTCCTTAACAGAGTTAAAGATCTGTTCGCCGGCGCGGGCCGGGTACTTGGCGATGATTTCTTCGACGCCTTCGCGCTCTTCCACCGTCACTGGCTTTTTGAGCTTGAGGCGCAGCTGCTGTTCGCGGTCGTCGATTTGCGCCTCAGCGACGTTTTTGTCCGTCAGCTGCTTGACCGCTACGGATGTCTCCACCTGGACGTAGTTGCGTGCATCGTTGGTAAAGAAGGTGAAGGCATAAAGCGCTACGAGTACAAGCGCTGCGATTCCGCCGTAGCGAAGGAGTTTCTTGTTTTTCATTAGTACCTATTTGTACCTAGTAATCCCTATTTATTGGTGTAGACGTCTGGGTGCAAGGTGCCGACGTAAGGCAGGTCGCGGTAACGCTCCGCGTAGTCGAGACCGTAGCCGATGACGAACTCGTTCGGGATGTCGAATCCAACATCGAACAGATCGATCTCGGCACGAATGACCTCCGGCTTACGCAGCAAGGTGACCACCTCGAGGGAACGCGGGTTGCGGCCCTTGAGGTTGCGGATCAGCCAGGACAGGGTGAGGCCAGAGTCGATGATGTCCTCAACGATGAGAACGTCGCGGCCCTCGATGTTGCGGTCAAGGTCCTTCAAGATGCGGACCACGCCGGAAGAGGAGGTGGCGTTGCCGTATGAAGAAACCGCCATGAACTCCATCTGGGAAGGAATAGACAGCTTGCGCGCGAAGTCCGTCATGAAGAAAACGGCTCCCTTGAGCACACAAACGAGGATGATTTCTTCCTCTGCGTCCTTATACTTAGCGGCTACGTTATCCGCCATTTCCTGGATTCGTGCCTGCAGCTCTTCCTCGCCGATGAGGACGGCTTCGACGTCTTTGCCGTAAGCATTTGCTGGGACGTTGAAATCTTTTTTGTCGTGCACGCTTGCGCTCCTTTAGTGACCGGGCAATAGTGCCAGTTTGCCACCAACCCTTCTTACTTCCAACCTCTGCCCCATGATTTTTTGCTCTTTCAGGCTAGGCGCCACGGCCACGCCTCCCTGTCCGTGCCAGTTGGTGCACAGCTTGCCGACGCCGCGCAGCACCTCACGGGTTACTTCCACCCCCTGCTCATGCAGCCACGCAGCCAGGACACGCCGTCGCACCGGTTCGCTAAGAGCTGCCAACTCCGCGGCGTCGAGGACTTCGCTTCCCGGTTCCGCGATATTAAATCCGCCAGAATCTATCGCGGCGTTACTTAACGCCGCGTTGTCTAACGCCGCGTTGCCTAACGCCGCCTTACTCAACGCCGCGTCGTCAAGCGCGGCATCCCCCGCCGCCTGGGCGAGTGCGGGCACGGCGTCTCCCCCGATCAGCTGGGAAAGCTGCGGGATAATCTCGCGGCGCAGCGCCACGCGGCGGAAGGAGGTATCGCGGTTTTGCGGGTCATGCCAAACCTCAAGGCCCAGCTCTTCGCAAGCGGCAAGCGTCTGCGCGCGGCGGACCTGCAACAGGGGGCGCACCACGCGCACGCCCTCAATCTCGGCGGCAGGCAGCATGCCGGCGACCTTGCCGCGCAGCGCGCCAAGCAGCAGGGTCTCGGCCTGGTCGTCGGCGGTATGCGCCACGGCCACGGGCAGCCGCGTCGCACCGGCGAAAGCCTGGTAGCGCGCTAGTCTCGCGGCGGCCTCCAGGGAACCTCGATCTGCAACCTCCACCTTCAGCACTTCTGCCCGCGCGCCCAAGCTTTCTGCTTGGCCGGCGGCCTTCCCGGCTTGCTCGGTAGAACCTGGCTGCAGGCCATGATCGACGCACAGGGCTTGTACCTCGAAGCCCTCGGCCACCAAGGCCGCAGTCAGCGCCAGAGAATCAGCGCCGCCGGAGAGCCCCACGGCTATGCTCTCTTGTGGCTTTGCCTCCTGCGCCCACTCCACCACCGCGCGGCGGCAGGCCAGAAAGTTTGGCGAAACTCGCGGCCAGAAGGGCTTTGCCGCGTATTTAGAACTCATGCAGCACGCTGGCCAGCGCGTCTTGGGCCTTGCGGGCGGCCAAGATGTCACCGTCGTTGACCAAAAAGGCGAAGGCATAGACGCGGCCGGACTGGCCCTGTGCGGTACCAGCCAGCGCAGAGACGCCGGTCAGCGTGCCAGTCTTGGCGCGAACATAGCCGCGGGCAGGCGAATCGCCGTAGCGCTCGTACAAGGTTCCCTCGCCGCCGGCCAGCGGAAGATAACCCAGCAGGGGGCGCAGGGCGTCGTTCGTCGCGGCGATGTCCACGATGCGCGTCAGCACTGCCGCCGGGATGCGGTTCTCGGTGGACAGCCCGGAGTTGTCCTTAATATTCACGCCGTTTAAGTCGATGTCGTTTTCTTCGAGCACCTCGCGGGTGGCCTCGGTAGCACCTTGGAAGCTGGCTTCCTTTCCACGGGCCGTGGCCAGCTCGCGGGCAATGGCCTCGGTCATGACGTTGTCGGAATGCTTCGCGGCTTCCTGCGCGCGTTCGGCCAGCGGCGCGGAGTGCACCTCACCGAGCACGACGCCGGCCTGCGGGGCATCGCCTTCCTCGACTTTGTCGGTGCCTAAGCGTTTTGCCAGTGCATGCGCAAGATCCGTGGCCGGGGTGTGGCTACGTGGGACGTCGCCAGTCGTGGCGCCGAGGCGGCCGCCGTAAAGCATCGCGGGCTGCATAGGCGCCACGAAGCCCTCGTCGACATTCTCGGGGTCCCAACCCGGCGCCTGTTGCGGGCCTGCCCATGCGGAAGTATCCAGCACCACGCGCTTAGCGTTTCCCACCTGGGCGGCAAGGTCATCGAGCTGTGCGGAGGTCATCCAGACGTCGCCAGCCGCGCGCAGCACAACCGTGCCTTCCTCCTCGCCCTGCAGGACCTGCGTGGTGATCCGTTCGTCCTCGCCGAGTGCCAACGTGGCTGCGGCAAGGGTTAACACCTTGGTGGAAGATGCCGGCGTCAGCGGGCGCTGGGCGTCGCGCTCCCACACCACCTCATCGCTGGTGGTGTCGATGACCTGCGCGCCGAACGTCGCCAACGCGGGGTCCTTAGCCTGGGAATCAAGGCGGGCCTTCAGCGCTTCTAAATCCACCTCACCGGGCTGGGCAACCTGCAAAGGTGTCGCCGGCGTGGGCTGAGAATACGGGGTCCCGTGGTCCAAATTGTTGTAGGCGCTCTGGATGTTTACCCCGAGTGCAGCCGTGCCTGCAATGGCAGCGGCCATCACCACGGCCGTGCCCGTCCACCACATATGCTTCGCTTTCATCGCCTTTCACCCTAGCGCGATAATGCGGCACGGTAGACTATTGGCAGCGATTGATGATGCCGAATATTCTCGGCCGCAATCCCCCAGTACCCACAATTTGTATGGAGGAATACGCAGTGAGCGTTGAAGTAACCATCGAGATCCCAAAGGGCTCCCGCAACAAGTACGAGGTTGACCACGAGACCGGCAAGGTTCACCTCGACCGCTACCTGTTCACCCCGATGGCATACCCGGCTGATTACGGTTTCATCGACCACACCCTGGGTGAGGACGGTGATCCGCTCGACGCTCTCGTTATCCTGCCGGAGCCAGTTTTCCCGGGCGTTGTTGTTGAGGCTCGCGTCCTCGGCGTCTTCAAGATGACCGACGAGGCCGGCGGCGACGACAAGCTGCTTTGCGTCATCGATGATCCTCGCTGGGAGCGCTACCAGGACATCAACGATGTTGAGGATTCCATCAAGGACGAGATCGAGCACTTCTTCGTCCACTACAAGGACTTGGAGCCGAACAAGGAAGTTACCGGCTCTGGCTGGGGCGACAAGGCTGAGGCGGAGAAGATCCTCGAAGAGGCTATCGCTCGCTTCAAGTAATTCACGTTTCTAGGGACGTTTCGATCAAATAGGGCTCAAAATCCGAGGGTTTGAGAGGCCTTAGTTGATCGAAACGTCCTTTTTCTTTGTCACCGCGACAACTCCTCGTTCGTGACGTACGATTCGATCAAATAGGGGGCCGAAAACAGCGGTTTCTGGGGGCTTATTTGTTAGAAACGTACTCGTCGGGGGCACATGGAAATTTTCGAGGGACGCGCGGGGACTCGCCGCGCTGCTAAGGGGCAGGCAATCAAGATTTGCCGCGGTCTGTATTTATCTGCGGTGCCAACGCCGCGCGAGCTCGCTGAAGTCGTCTCGCGGCGCTGGCCGGACTCAGCTTTAGACGGCTATTCCGCCGCTCAGCAGTATCTTGGCCAAGAACTGACTTTTCCGCTTCACTTCCTGCGTGCAGGAACGATGGCATCAAGCACGTATTTCCGCAGCCGGCGGGCACGGCCCAAGGCGCTGGGCAGTATGAACGGGGTAAACGTGTGCAGCCCGCTGTAATGCATTGAGGCCATGGCGCAGGAGGATGGCGTGGCCTTCATCGAGGCCTTCTTCGCTGGGCCACACGGGCGCTCGCGCATCGAGACCGAGCAGCTGGACTTTCGCCGCCTGCCCAAGCACACGCGTGAGGTGTTGGAGAAGGCCATCGTCGGGGCGGATAGCAAGCCGGAGCGCGACCTCACCCGGGGCCTTGAACCCCACGTCAAAGTCCGCAACAACGTGCGGGTTGGGCCCTACCGCTGGGACTTGGTGCTAGAGGAACACAAGGTTGCCATCGAGGTGGACGGCTATGCGTATCACAAAGGCGAGAACCGGCAGCGCTTCGAAATCGACCGCCAGAAGCTTAACGACGCCATCCAGCGCGGCTACCTGCCCCTCCACTTCACCGCCGCCACGATTGAGCACCACCTTGACGTCGCTGTGCACCAGGTCCTCGCGGTCATCAAACGGCGGGGCGAGTTCGTTCCTCCGCCGTGGAAGTGGCACCACTACTGGCGGTGGGAAGGCGAGCGTTGCGGCTAGGAAGCCGCAACGTGCTTAGGAGCCACAGCGGGAAGCGAGCCAAGAATCGAGCTCGGATTCCGGGGCATCGGGGGCGATGGGGTCCTCGGCGAATTCCTCGCCGGTGCGCGCCTTGTCCTTGGCCGTGGTGAGCATGAGCGAGCGGCCGTCCGGGTAATCCAGAACCACGTTCGCGGAGGCGTAGCCGGCGGTCGGCTCGCCGAAGGTGCGCACGTTGTCCAGCCCGCGGAAGGCCAGGAGGGTGGCTTCGGCGGAGGAGGCGGTTTCGTCGTCGGCAATCACGGCGACGGGAACCTCAAGTTTGCCGCCCGACGTGGTGGTGGGCGTGCCGCCGCCGGTGACGGAATTGCCGTCGATGACCACGTCAGATGTGCCCATGCGGCTGACGAAGGAGAGCGCGGTGCCATCCGGCAGCAGGGGGCTTAAGCCCGCGTACATCGGGCCCATATCGCCGCCGTCGTTGCCACGCAGATCCACCACGGCGGCACAGGCCTCCGGGTGGGCAGTCAGGCCTTGAGCCAAGGTATCGGCATAGGCCTGGCCATCATCGTGGCGGCCGATAGACGGGACGGTGGCGCGCAGGATGCCGTCCTCGAAGGAAACCGAGGGCTCGGCGTTGTCGATGGCCTTTTCCTTCTCGGTGTTAAAGACCTTGGAGTGCTTGCCGCCGGCGGCATCGATGGCGGCATCGAGGAGTTCGGCGTTCGTGGGGTCCTTTTTGAAAGCCTCGCGGGCGCGCTGGAATTCTTCGCTCTCGCCATAGATTCCGGTGATTGCTGCAGTATCCACCATCGCGGTGTTGATGCGCTTCTCGCTGGCGTTAAAGAGGAAGTAGGGCTTGCCCAGCAGCGCCCCGCCGTAGGAAGGGCCGAAGAAATACACGGCCGCGAGCACGGCGATGAAGGCAACCAGAAAGAGTCCACCAAAGATTCTCAGTACCGTTTTCATTCTTTTCGACCTCCCGTGCGCAGCACGTAGCCGCGCAACGGTTCGACAAGGACAACGGCGAGGAGTGTGACGAGCCAGCCCACCGCGAGGAAGCTGAAGGCCATGAGCAGACGCGCGACGACGTCGACGTCGCTTGAATCGACGCTGGAGAAGAACATCAGCGAGGCGATACCGCCACCGAAGAGGAAGCCGAAGAAACTCAAGCCCACCACCGGCCCCATGATCGTCAGGGCGCCGGAGCGGAACTGGAAGCCGCGCGGCACGCCCATGAGATCCAGGGAGCGGATGAGCTCCTTGTCCTCAAAAATGCCGGAGACCTGTCCCAGGATGATGGACATGGTGGTCAGCGTGAATCCGAAAATGAGGGTTAATGGAACACCAGTGGAGATGTCCTTGAACACCACGTTCATCCCCGGGTCTTCCTTCAGAACTAGGGCCAAAGCGTCTGCGCCTAGGGGCGCGGCAACGAGGAATCCCGCCAAGTAACCGAAGAAGCCGATGGCAGCACTCCGCCGCCACGCGGGGCGCGCATTACCCGCCACGCGCTGGCAGGCCACGAAGTGCGCGGTACCCGGGAAGAGGGACAAGATGTGCGCGCCAAGCTGCAGGATGAAAGGAGCGATGAGGTTGATGCTCATCAGCATGCCGAACATGACCACGATGACCATAGCGGTGGGCGGGCCCGCCTTGCCGGAGAGGAAAGCCCCGCCGACCGCCACGATGACAAGGAAGACGATGGCGCGCCACCAGCGGTAAGCCGCGGGCATCTGGCGCTTAGCCACGCCCAGCGGGCTTACCCGCACCCGGCGCATGCCGACGAGTGCTGCGCCGATGGCCAGCAGAAAAAGCACACCGGCCACGGCCAGATAACCCCACCAGGGTAGCAGAATCTCAGGCAAAGAAATCGAGCGCATCTGGAAGTCCAGCTGGGTGAAGACCGGCGCGATGAGCAGGCTGATCAGCCCGCCGAGCACGATGCCGATCACCGCCTGGAGGCCCGTCTCCACGATGGCCATGCGCTCCACCTGGCGGGAGCTCAATCCCAACAGACGCAGGGTGGCCAGGCGCTGCTCTCGGCCTGAAGCACCGAGGACGGCTGCCTGCGCGGTCAGGTTAAACAGCGCGGGGAGGATGAACGCGCAGGCCAACAGGGCCAAGGCAAACCACGGGTAAAGGAAGGCCTCCATCTCGTTGCCGAAGGCCTCCTTGAGAGCCGGGGCGGCGTCCTCGACGTGCTGGGCGCGTTGCCAGAACATCCACGTGCCACCCGCAACCAGGAAGGCGATGGCGGAACCAATGGTCAGGCTCACAATGGCCAGTAAGGAAACAATTCCTGTTCCGGAGCGCGCACGAATGGATTCGCGTTGCAGGTCAAAGCCCAAAGTCGCGGTGTTCATCGAATCACCTCGAGGCGGCGGTCATCGTGGATGATGCCATCGCGAATCTCCACGCGGCGCTGCATCCAGTCGGCCACCTTCGGGTCGTGCGTGACCATGACCAGGCTGGCGCCGGACTGGCGCACGATGGTGGTCAGCATCTGCATGACCTCGTGGCCCGTGGACTGATCCAGCGCACCGGTCGGCTCATCGGCGAAAACGACGCCCGGGTTCGCCACCAACGCACGCGCAATGGTCACGCGCTGCGCCTGACCGCCAGAAACCTGTGCCGGGCGGCGCTCCGCCAGACCACCCAGCCCCAGCTGGTCCAACAACTCCATCGCGCGCTTGCGGGCAGCCCCACGCGATACTCCGTTGAGCATGGCGGGCAGCGCCACGTTGTCCACGTTGCTCAGCTCCGGCAGGAGCTGACCATCCTGGAAGACGAAGCCGAAGTTGCGCAGGCGGAGGCGGGAGCGGGGGCCGTCGCCAAGCGCGGAGAGCTCCTCATCCCCGTAGCGCACGCTGCCGTGCGTGGGGGTAAGCACGCCGGACATGCAATGCAGCAGCGTGGACTTGCCGGAGCCGGACGGCCCCATGACCGCCACGAGCTCGCCTGGTTCGATATCGAGGGAGATTCCGGCGAGCACCGGGCCGCCGCCGAAATCCTTGGTGATGTCTGTCAGGGAAAGTGTCTGTGCCATGTCTCTCATTCCACCGTCTCGGGCCCTCATAAAGAACAGTCCTAGCGTTGCTCTTTACGGTAGCGCCAGCACTACCCCCGCCGGGACCGTCGCCCATTATGCTGAAAGCCGTGTTCGGAAGAAAGCCCCAGCCCACCAACCATGAGCAGCAGCAGGCTCAGAAGATTGCGCAGCTCACGGCCTCGCGCCGCGCCATCGCGGATGCCTATGAGGTGGAGCGCGCACGCATCGAACGCGACCTGCACGACGGCGCGCAGCAATACCTCGTGTCCGCGAGCATGAAGTTGGGGGAGGCTCTTCTCGACGCCCCCGCAGACCTCGCCGAGCTCCTCACCGCGGCCAAGCAGGACGTGGACCGCGGCCTCAAGTCCTTGCGCGCCACGGTGCACGGCATCCACCCCCAGGTCCTGCAGGATCATGGTTTGGTGGCCGCGCTTGCCGACGCTGCTTCTTCCCACGGCCCCCACGTCAGCGTCTTCGCCCCGCATCCTTTGCCCAAGCTATCCGCTTCCGTGTTGGCCTGCGGCTACTTCTTCGGCACGGAGGCTTTAACCAACGCAGCGAAGCACGCGCCCGGCGCGCCGGTCTCCGTTTTAGTGACCGCGGATGCCTCCTTGAAAATCACCGTGGTGGATGAGGGGCCGGGTGGCGCACAGGTTTTACAAGGTCACGGCTTAGCGGGGATGGCCGAGCGCCTCGTCGCTTTCGGCGGAGAGATGACGCTGAGCTCTCCCCCGGGCGGGCCGACGAGGCTGACGTGCTCGATTCCCCTTCTTCTCGATCGCGGACAGTCAGGAGTTCACCAATGAGTTTGAGAATCGTCGTGGCGGATGACTCCGCCATTCTGCGCGAGGGCCTCGCCGGCCTGTTGGAGCGCCGCGGGCATTTAATTGTGGGCCAGGCGGACTCCGCCCCGGCGCTTGAGGCGGTGGTGGACAAGCTGCGCGATGAGCTTCCGGACATCGTCATCACGGACGTGCGCATGCCGCCGGGCATGGGCGACGACGGCTTGAAAGCCGCCGTGAACTTAAGAAACGCATACCCGGGCCTGCCCGTCATGGTGCTCTCCCAATATGTGGCCCCCGCATACGCGGTGGAGCTCTTCGACTCCCCCGATGCCGGCACCGGCTACCTTCTGAAAGACCGCGTCTCCGAAGTGCGGGACTTCCTCTCCAGCCTGGACGTGGTGGCCCAGGGCGGCACCGTCATCGACCCCACCGTGGCTCAGGCTTTAATGAGCTCCGGGCGCAGCGGCTTGGGTGAGCTCACCCCGCGCGAGCGCGAGGTGCTCGAACTCATGTCCCGCGGCAAGTCCAACAAGGACATCGCCGCCGAGCTCGTCCTTTCTTCCGCCGCGGTGGCCAAGCACGTCTCTAATATCTTTACCAAGCTGCGGCTGGACCCCGGCGAGGACAACCGCCGCGTCAAGGCGATTCTGGAGTACCTCTCCGCGCACCGTTAAAACGCGCCGGCCAGCGCGGGGCCAGCGCGTCACTTTGACCCCATGCGCCTCACAGCCATCGCCGCGGGCCGCCTGCACGACGCTCACGGTAAATAGCGCGCGAAAACTCGCCGTTTTCCGGCGCTATTTACCGTGAACGACATCGTCTCCTCACACGAACATCCGGTGCCACATCCACGGCGGGTCTAAATAGCGTCTGTTCCCTCCCGCGACCCCGCGCACCTGCTCCACCACCTCGTCGATATGGTGCTCAATCGTGGTCGCAGTGAAGTGCAGAGGCGTATACCCCCGATGCACAACGTCATTGAGTTTCTGACGGTCAAGCTCGAACTGCCGCCGGTTCTCTCCCCGGTGGTAGGCGTAACCGTCAACCTCGATGGCAATCTTGTTGTCCTCCAACAAAAGATCCCAGCGGTAGGGCCCAATTTTGACGTTATTGCGCACCTTAAAGAAGGGCTCCAACGCACGAGTCAACGATTTCTCTGGGACGCTATCCGCCCCGATGATGGCCTTGTCCAGCACGCGCTGGGTGTGCTTCGGAAACCGCCGAAAGTCCATGGCAAGCAGCCTCAATCTGCTTTCCACATCACCGCCAGCAAGGTACTTCTCCAGAAACGTCACCGCGTGCTTCTCCTCCATGGCCTCTACTGCCTGCAGCGGATTGCATACATTGATGCCGTCGTAGGGAAAGACACCCTTCGGCCGCGCACGGCGGCATACGAAGTAGCGCGTGTTTTCCAGGCCCTTCTCACGAATGAGCTGCAACGGAAACCCTGGCTTTCGCCCGAGGAAAATCATCCCCGCGGAATAGCCATCCAGTGCGCAGTCCGGCCAGTGCTCACTGACTACCTTCGCCAATTCCAACGGCGTTGGTTCGTTAGGCAGGTAAAGCCCCCGCGTAATCTTTATTGCTTCCCCCTTGGCTGCAGCTAGTGGCCCAGCGCGGCCAACAATTTTCTCCATGTAGTCCCCTCCGATTAAAAGCCCCTCCCCCGTGCTGCTCACAATAAAGTGCCCCCAAAAAGCCCGCAACCGCAGGAACGTAGATGAGCTTCGGGTGCAGCGGCCTGGGCAGGCTTACCCCGCGCGAGATCCTCGGTTCATCCCCACGGCGAGTCCAGCAAGGGCATCTCCGCGCACCGCTGGCGGGTCATTCTCTACGCTCACGGTAAATAGAGCACGAAAACCCGCCATTTTCCGGCGCTATTTACCGTGAACGACATCGACTCCTCACACGAACCGACGCGCCACGTGCCACAGCCAAATCCGTGGCTTACACCTGCGTGCTCTCCGCCACAATTCGTTCTTCAACACGACGAGTCACGCAGTTCTTAGCATCCCAATTCTGAGCAGTCGGGGCCTAACTTTCTGGCCGGTTTGTGCTCCGATTCAGCAGAATGCGAGAGCGAACCTTCACAAGGTTGAGATTCCATAGTCGGGCCTCATCGACCATAGCGAATTCGGTGGTGTCCTCATTCGAGATGTCCACTTCGATGGTGACGGCATTGTCAGCGGAAGAAATAATGGTGTAGTTAAGCCCTTCAAGCCTGCCAATTAAAGTGGTGACCGCTTCGCTAGTCGGGGAGACCGTGCCCGACAGCGCAGTAGCAATATCAACGAGCTTCTTTTCATCGATTACTTCATCGCCGCTGTCGATGAAGCAATATTGTTGAATTGGCGATCCATCCTCTGCAGGGGCGATGGAATGATCTTCCGCTGAACCAACTTTCGTAACCGTAAGCCTCCCCGTGACGTCCTCAAACGCTAGCTGCTCCCGTGGACTGCGGTTATTGCAGGCAAAGTGAATGGTGTCACCTTCCCTCTTGGTGATAACAATCCCAGCATCATCAGTCATGTACTCGTAGGCGGGTTCGACACCTTCCCAATAACTATGAAGGTACTCGTTGAAAACACTTAGCTTGCCATCTTTCTGTCCGGTGCGAAGGCGAAAGCTTGAGCAATTGCTAACACCGTCAGTAAGGCGAATGCTGTTTTCTGTCTCATTATCAGAGAGTACGAACTCAGCGCTATAGGTCCTAAGTCTCATTGCAGTGGGTGCAGTTCCTTGGCGTACTGCAAATTCGAGGTTCACAATATATTCGCTGTGAGGCTCGAGGCACACATCGATAGCGCATTCAATAGTGATGCCATCTATTTCAAGTGTGTCTTGGCGACGCTCTAAACGCATTGCCGTCAGATCTTCCATTTAAAAGTTTCCCCTTCAACGTAAATGAGTAGTGAAAAAGTGGTGGAACACCCGCTTTCGCTATGAAGAGAAGGCCGAAACACAGGATTCCTATGCAGCCCAAAGTACATGCCCAAAATCTCATACGTTGGCGCATTGGCTTGGGCGACATCCATCCTTCACGGGTTCCGTTGATTGTCCTGTTCCAGCGCACTCCCAGCAGCCGCTCAGGCAGATGTGACCCAGGTCGCCTACGATCGCTTTCAGTCTCAGAACTACAACCGCACCCCAACCTCGGAAGGAACCCACCGCTATGGAGCTGCAGCTCAACTTCGTGCACGTCGACGCCGACATGATCTCGGATCATGATTTCCTGTTGAACTCGCTTCAGAGCCAGGGGCTGGAGGCCTTTCGGACCTTCGACCCGAAGATGGAGGAGGTTGCGGCGGCACTGACGGAAATCTTCGGTCAGGAATTCCCGGCGCATTCGGCCATTACGGTAACGGTGGAATCGGGCAACCTGGAGCTGCAGGACCGGCTCACCAAGTTGGCTTACCTGCACGGCCTCGTGGTCTTCCTCGGGACCACGGACATCTTGGTCAACGCGACGGGCATCGACATCAGTAGCGACGGGCTCGCATCGATGACCAACTCCATGGGCACGGTGTGGCGGCAGGTCAGCAGGGAAACGGTGGACCGCGCGTTCGAGGATGCGCTTCGCCTTCCCGTCGGCGAGCAGACCTGGGTGCAGGTCATCAACCACGGCTCGGACTCCTACGGCTACGGGGTGGACATGTCCATGCGCCTGCTAGCAAACGGGCGCTGTGAGATGGTGTGGACCAGCCTTCCCGCCGCAGATGCTGCGCCAGTATTCCGCAGTCTTACTGTTGGCACCTACGAGGAGGCCCGGGAACTCCTCCTATCCTTTAGTGACCATAACCCGCTGATTGCGGAGCTCGACTGGGAGCCGTTGGCCCAGCGCCCGCAGAAGAACTTCCTTGACGCCGGGTTCCGCCACGAGCTTCCGTGGCGCCGGCTGGACGCGGTGAAGGAGCTTCCTGTGGGCGTGATGGTCCACCTGCACGCCTGGCCCACGATGTCGCTGGCGTACGGACGGAATGCACAGGGACAGTGGGCGGCGAAGGCCTACGATCACCTGGGCACCGAGAACGTGCAAACGTTCGACATCGCAGACGAGGCCATCGCGGTAGCGGAACACTATCTCAATGGGAACGGAGAGACCTTCTTTGAGATTTTCCCCGCCTCGTCGGTCTCCGATCCGGCACCGTACACCACGGTCACTGCCATGGAGCTGCCTGAGCGCGAGGAGCAGTGGACTGAAGCATCGCTCTGCATGATGCACCGCATCCGCGCTGACCACAATGACGAGCCCAGCCCCCGGATACAGCAGTTCATTTCTGCGGTAAACGCCAAGCTGGGAAATGAAATCCTGCTTGCCGAGGAACACGTCGAGCCCCACGCCCTCACCCGGTTGCTCATCCCCGCCGAGGTCACGGCGGTCACCCTAGAGCGGCTAACCCACGTGGCCTCGAACTACGGCGTCTCCCTGGTGGTGGATGACACCATGGCGCTGTACAACCCGTCGGGGCGGGCTTTGCCCAATGCAGAGAAGTGCACGTTGACGCTGCTATCCGGGAATCGCTACGTCAATAGTTGGGAGACCACTACGCCGTCGGCAGTAACGGAAGCGGCGCTGCGTCTGTTCCCGGGCTGGAGGCTTAAGGTCATGTCCGGGCGGAATGTGGACTTTCAGGAGCGCTACGCCCTCGAAGTGCAGCAGCAGGATGGGGGATTTCAAGTGAACCTGGCCGCCCCCGACAGCGGCCTTTACACAATTCCCGATATCCCTCTCCCCTACGCGTTGGAGATGATTGTTGAGTTCACCTACGGTCCGGCGCAGATGGTTGACAAGGTGAATTGGGAGCGCAGCCACACGCCCGCAGATGTGAGCGAAGAAGAGCGCTTCGTGCTCAGCGGCACCCTTACTGGCCGAAACCCGTACATCTTTGACGACAGGCTTCTTAACGCCGTCCGGGACGAGGGCCTCTCGGAGGTCGGCACTTGGGCAGTGGTCCATGACCGGCTGGTCCCTGGCGACTACTGCCAGGTCGACCGTGTGGAGCCCGCAGAAACAGGAGCAGCGCGCTACCTCGTCGAATGGGGCCACAACAACGGTGAGGAGGAAAGCTTCCAGATGCTCCTTGAGGACATCGACGAAGCCTTGTCCCTCCTTGAGCGGTTTGTGAACGGAGACCGCGCAGAGTTTGAAGCTCTTCCATGGACGCGACGAGTGGAGTAGCAACACTAGGCCCTCCGCGTGACTAGGGTATGGGGCATGAGAAACGTAACGCCACAAGAAGTACCTGAGAACGCCCAGCTTATCGACGTCCGCGAGGACCACGAGTGGAACACCGAGCATGCTCAAGGCGCCACGCACATTCCGATGGGCGAACTTGTCGAGCGCCTCGACGAGATTGACTCGGACCGCGATGTCTACGTCATCTGCCACCTTGGCGGGCGCAGCATGCAGGTATGCCAGTACTTGGAGCACACCAAGGGCTGGGACGTCATCAACGTCGAGGGCGGAACGGATGGTTGGAAGGCCCAAGGTTGTCCCATGGTTTACCCCACACAGTAGTGGTACCATTTACGGTACCACTACTGTGTGGTTTCAAAGATAGAAAAGATCCTCATCAAGATGCGGACTTCTCGGAATAATGTTCGCTTCTCTGAGCTGCAACTTGAGTGCGACTTCTATTTCTAGGAGCAGACCATGAACCTCGCAGACAAATACACCTACCAAACCGCGTGGTCCGAAGAGGATGGAGAATTCGTTGCCACAGTCCTAGAGTTCCCCTCCTTGTCATGGCTCGACTCCACTGCAGCTACCGCTGAGTCCGAGCTGCGCAGCATCGTCGAAGAAACTCTAGAAGATATGCAACGCAACAATGAGCAAGCCCCAGAACCTTTTGGCCAACGCAGCTTTTCCGGAAAGTTCAACCTTCGCATCCCTCAATCGCTCCACCGGAGCCTCACCATTGAAGCGGAGCGAGAGGGCGTATCCCTTAACACCCTCATTGTTCAGAAGCTAGCCTCGGCGTAAAACTAATGGGCCATAACCCATAATTTAGGTGTTCCGCCGTAGGCGCGTTAGGATCATCGGCATGCCTTCATTGAATTCTATTTCCATCCCTACCGCGCTCCTAGAGTCTCCTTCCTTCCAGCTGGAGCGCCTCCGCCGCCGCACCCGCGACGGCGTCGAGCAAGCGCTCAGCACCCGGCAGACCACCATCCGCGAGTACTGGGTACTTACCTGCCTCGTCGATGGTGACGTTGCTTCCCAGTCCGCGCTCTCCGAGACCCTCGCGATCGACGCCTCCGACATGGTGCGCCTCATCGATTCCCTGGAGGAGCGCAACTGGGCCAAGCGCGAGCGCGACCCGAAGGATCGCCGCCGTCAGATCGTGGCTTCCACCAAGAAAGGCGTGAAGGCCCACAAGGAGCTCGCGGAGCTCGTCGCCGCAGCCGAGGACGAAGCCCTCGACGAGTCCACCTCCAAGCAGCTCAAGCACCTGCGCAAGCTGGCCCGCGCCATCATGTCTTCAAGCGAGGGTGATGCTTAAATGGCGGAAGAGGACGCTAGTACCGGGCGCCACGCGCTGCCCGAAGACCTTTTAGATTCCCGGCAGCCCGGCGCGGGCTTCGTGCATGTTCCGGAGCAATACCTGTTGCGGGATCGCGCGCCGCGCGAGCGCACACTGTGGGACATCGTGCAAACCACTGCAGAGCTAAACCCGGACGCCGCCGCGCTTGACGACGGCGAGGTGCTCACCTACTCAGAGCTCATCACCGATGTCCAGGCATGGGCCGCCGAGCTGCAGGCCAACGGCGTCTGCCGCGGCGACCGCATCGGCATCCGCATGACCTCCGGCAAGCGAGAGCTCTATCTCGCGATTCTGGCCACCTTGGCTGCGGGCGCGGCCTATGTGCCGGTCGACGCAGACGATCCCGACGAGCGCGCCGAGATGGTCTTTGGCGAGGCCGACATCGATGGCCTGTTTACGGATGAGGGCTTCCGATCGCTGCGTTCAGCTGAGCGCGTAGGAAAGGACGCCCACCAGGGTGCACCGACGCCGGATGACACCGCGTGGATCATCTTTACCTCCGGTTCCACGGGCAAGCCGAAGGGCGTGGCCGTCACCCACCGCTCCGCGGCCGCTTTCGTGGATGCCGAGGCCGCACTGTTTTTGGTCGATCACCCACATGGCCCGCTGGGCCCCGACGACCGTGTGCTAGCCGGGCTGTCAGTGGCATTCGACGCTTCTTGTGAGGAGATGTGGCTGGCCTGGGGCCACGGTGCCTGCCTGGTGCCGGCGCCACGCTCTTTGGTGCGCTCCGGCATGGACCTAGGCCCGTGGCTCATCCGCCGCGACATCACGGTTGTTTCCACGGTGCCGACCTTGGCGGGCCTGTGGCCGGCAGAGGCGCTGGACAATATCCGCCTGCTCATCGTCGGCGGCGAGGCCTGTTCCCAGGAGCTGGTAGACCGC
This sequence comes from Corynebacterium sp. HMSC076D02, assembly GCF_001813815.1. NCBI lineage: Bacteria > Bacillati > Actinomycetota > Actinomycetes > Mycobacteriales > Corynebacteriaceae > Corynebacterium > Corynebacterium sp. HMSC076D02. The sequence continues at coordinate 181,882 of NZ_KV814037.1, read as the reverse complement.
CTGGCAACAGACGAGCGTGAGATGTGGAATACATACGGCCCGACGGAGGCGACGGTCGTCGCTTGTGCCCAGCGCATGGTGCCGGGCCAGCCGGTTTCCATCGGCTTGCCTTTGAACGGCTGGGACTTGGTGGTCGTGGATAAGCAAGGCTTCCCGGTGAGCGTGGGCGAAGTCGGCGAGCTGGTTATCGGCGGCGTCGGCTTGGCTCGCTACTTGGATCCGGCAAAGGATGCGGAAAAGTACGCGCCGCTGGACTCTATGGCGTGGGAGCGCGCGTACCGCACGGGCGACCACGTCCGTCTGGAGGAAGACGGCCTGTATTTCGTGGGTCGTATCGATGATCAGGTCAAGATTGGCGGCCGGCGCATCGAGCTCGGCGAGGTCGAAGCCAACGTGGCGGCCCTGCCGAACGTCTATAACTCCGCGGTGGCAGTGCAGAAGACGCCGGGCGGCGAGTCCGTGCTGGTGGGCTACGTTTCCTTGGAGGATGAGGCGAAGGGCTTTGACGAAAAAACCGCGCACGAGCGTCTGGCCGAGACCATGCCGGCTGCACTTGTCCCGCGCATCTGCGTGATGGAAGAGCTGCCGGTGCGCACCTCAGGCAAGGTGGATAAGAAAGCCCTGCCGTGGCCACTTCCAGGCGTTGGTGTGGAGGCCGCGGGCCTTACCCAGACCGAGCAGTGGCTGGCGCAACTGTGGGTGGAAACGCTGGGCGTTTCCGTCTCGGATGAGAACGCGGACTTCTTCGCCCTGGGCGGTACCTCCCTGGCCGCGGCGACGTTGGTAGGCCGCATCCGTGAGCGCTACCCCACCGTGGCGGTGCGTGACCTCTACGACCACCCGCGCCTAGGCTCGCTGGCCGAGCACATCGGCGGCGTCGAGGAGCGGCCTTCGGCTGCGCCCAAACGCACGATGCGCAAGGTGGGCATGGGCACGCGCGTGGTGCAGACGCTCATCCAGATTCCGGTGATGACCTTGGCTGCGACTTCGTGGCTGACCTGGCTGCTGCTTGGCTCGAATGTGGCGAACGCGCTCGGTGCGGATTGGGCGCTGACTACCCCGTGGTGGCTGGTTGCCGTCATGGTGGTGCTCTTTGCGACTCCGATTGGCCGCATCCCGATAGGCGGCATCGGCGCGCGCCTTATCACTGCGGGAATCAAGCCGGGCGACTACCCGCGCGGAGGCTCGGCGCACCTGCGCATTTGGGCCGCGGAGCGCTGGGCTGATGCCTCGGGCTCGCGCTCGATTGCGGGCGCGACGTGGGTGAACAACTACGCGCGCCTACTCGGCGTGAAGATTGGCCGCGGCGTTGACCTGCACTCTCTTCCCCCGGTGACGGGCCTGCTCAAGTTGGGTGACCACGCGGCTATCGAGCCGGAAGTGGATCTTTCTGGCTACTGGCTCGACGGCGACGTACTGCACGTTGGCGCCATCAACATTGGCGAAGGCGCGCGCGTTGGTGCGCGATCTACCCTGCTGCCGGGCACCAATGTGGGCAAGTACGCCCACGTGGAGGCCGGCTCCACGGTCACGGCTCGAAAGAAGATCAAGGACGGTCAGCGCTGGTCCGGTTCGCCTGCCAAGAAGGTAGGCCGCTCCAAGCACCGCTTCCCCGCCGAGCCGCCGAAGCGCCGCCCGTGGTGGGTTGCGTTCTACGGCGCAACGTCGATCCTGCTGGCCATCCAGCCGGTGGTAGCTCTCGCTGTGGGCGCGGCCGTCGTTGTCGCAGGCCTTAGCATGACCGCGGGCAACGACTTCATCGGCTCGATCTTCTTCGCGCCGCTAGGCGCACTGGCGGCATTCGCCTGCTTCATGGCGCAGACCTGGCTGGGCGTGCGGATTCTGTCCATCGGCCTCAAGCCTGGCGTGGCTCCGGTACGGTCTGCTGCCGGCTGGCGCCTGTGGTCCGTTGAGCGTCTCATGGACGAAGCCCGCACGACGCTCTTCCCGCTCTACGCCTCGCAGCTAACCCCGACGTGGCTGCGCTCGCTGGGCGCGAAGATCGGCAAAGACGTGGAGATTTCCACAGCAGTGATGATTCCGAAGCTGACGGACATCAAGGACGGCGCCTTCCTAGCCGACGACACGATGATCGGCGGCTACGAGCTGGGCGGCGGCTGGATGCTCACGGGTGAGACCAAGGTGGGCAAGCGCTCCTTCGTGGGCAACTCCGGCATCACGGGCCCGGGCCGCAAGCTAGGTAAGAACTCGCTGGTTGCGGTGCTCTCCTCGACGCCGAAGAAGTCCAAGTCGGGCTCGAACTGGTGGGGTTCGCCGCCGGAGCGCATGCGCCGCGTGGAGGCCAGCGTTGAGGGCGTACAGGGCGAGTCCCTGACCTATAACCCTGGCTTCGGAGTGAAGGCGGCCCGCGGTCTCGTTGAGACCATGCGCCTGCTCGCGCCGATGACCTCGGCGATGCTGCTGGCAGCAACGTTAGCCACCATGTACGTGCTCGTGGATAACTACGGTGTGGGCCTTGCCTGGGCTGTCTCTGGACTGCTGCTTATGGCAATTGGCGCGGTCAGCATGGCTATCACCGTGGCCGTGAAGTGGATCTGCGTGGGCAAGCACCGCGCGGCCGACCACCCACTGTGGTCCGCGTTCGTGTGGCTCAACGAGCTGCAGGACACCTTCGTTGAGGCCGTCGCGGCGCCGTGGTTCTTCCAGCACACGCTGGGCACTGGGGAGATCAATCTCGGCCTGCGCGCGCTGGGCGTAAAGATCGGCGCGGGCGCCTGGATCGATTCCTACTGGTTCCCGGAGACGGATCTCTGTTACGTGGGCAAGGGCGCTTCCGTGGGCCCCGGCACCGTGGTGCAGACCCACCTCTTCCAGGACCGCGTTATGAGCTTGGATACCGTCACCATCGAAGACGGCGCGACCCTTGCTGCCCACTCGGTCGCACTGCCAGCATCGCTGCTTGGCGACGCCGGCACCGTCGGCCCCGGCTCGCTCGTCATGCGCGGCGACCGCGTGCCCGCCAACTCCGTATGGCAGGGCAATCCAATTGAGCCGTGGGACTAGGCCCGGCCTGCCGCCGATTATCCTCTGCGGAATTGGCTGCAGCGGCATTTTTCGCCGGCTTGCCTGCCTAGATGCCATATCGTGGGAAGATTCAACCGCCACCATCGTAGGCCCCACGATTTGGTACTTAGGGCGATGGGGCGCAAAGCAAAAGGCTGGATGCATCGTGCGTCCAGCCTTCGGCTTTAGAGCCAACCTAGGGCCTCACGGCGAAACTAACGTTAGTCACCAATTTGGTCACGGCCGCGCATAACGATGAGCGGGTCAGGCTCGCCGACCAGTTCATGGTCCTTGTTGGTGTATTCGAACTTGGAGAGCACGTAGCGCATAGCGTTAATGCGGGCGCGCTTCTTGTCGTTGGACTTGATGGTGATCCACGGCGATTCTTCAGTATCCGTGTAGCGGAACTGCTCCTCCTTCGCAGAGGTGTAGTCGTCCCACTTGTCGAGGGACGCCAGGTCCATCGGGGAAAGCTTCCACTGACGCACTGGGTCAATTTGACGAATAGCGAAGCGGGTGCGCTGCTCCTTACGAGTAACGGAGAACCACAGCTTGGTCAGGGAAATACCGGAACCAAGAATCATGTTCTCGAGCATTGGCACCTCGCGCAGGAACTCTGCGTGCTGGGACTCGGTACAAAAGCCCATGACGCGCTCGACGCCGGAGCGGTTGTACCAGGAGCGGTCGAAGAAGACGATTTCGCCGCCTGCTGGGAAGTGCTGAATGTAGCGCTGGAAGTACCAGGAGGTGGACTCACGCGGGGAGGGCTTTTCCAGTGCGACGGTGCGCGCACCACGCGGGTTCAGGTGCTCGTTGAAGCGCTTGATGGTGCCACCCTTGCCAGCGGCGTCACGGCCCTCAAACAAGATGATGTGGCGCTGGCCGGTTTCTTTGGTCCAGTTCTGCCACTTCAGCAGCTCGATTTGGAGCGCACGCTTGGTGGCCTCATACTCATCACGCGTCATGCGCTCTTCGTAAGGGTAGTTCTCTCGCCAGGTATCGATGGGGGAACCGTCCGGCATGATCAGCGCCGGGTCATCCTCATCAGAATCATCGACGACGTAGCCGTCGGTCTTAGCAAGGTCGATCTCGGGAAGTTCGTCGTCTTTAATATCAGCCATACTTAAAAGTTTACCGGTCACCCAACTATTCGGCGCGTTAAATTACACTGCAACTCTACCGATTTACCCCTAAGGTCTCCCCCACCCAGACATAGCAAAAGAGCCCCACCTAAAGGTGAGGCTCTTAGAAATCGCTTACGCGAAGATGCTCTTAGGCAATCAGGCCGATGAGCTTTGCGGCAGCCTCAGCGATGTCAGCGAACTGACCCATAAGGTCGAAGATGAAGCCGAAGACGCCATCGGAGGACAGGGTGGACCACTGGTCAGCAACGGTCTGTGCGTTCTCAGCTGCGGCGGTATCGAAGTTATCGTGGTTCATTTTGAACTCCTTAAGTTCTTAAAGGTGTTGTCAACTTAGGCGATGCTACCCAAGCCGTTGAAATTTACTGCTCGAAAATGGAGGAGGTGGTTGCAGCAGCGGTCTCAGCTGGGATGAAACCATCCTGACCCGGGGTTGCAAAATCGACGACGAACTTCAGAACGTTAGCGAAGCCCTGGAGCACCTTGGTCCAGTTCTCCCAGGTGGTAGCAAAGTTCTCGAGGTGGGTCTGAATCATGGAGAGGTCCATAATGAACTCCTTGGATAGGTTTCGGGTATTTACACCCGAGGGTATTGCGGATTTGCAGACACCCTCTGTGGGCGTCACAAGTAACTATTTTGCCACACAGCGCTCAAAGATCAATCCGAAACTCTCGAGTTTTTAAATCTCGGGAAAGCTCCCCACAGTTCCCAACCGTCACTTTATACACAGCATACTCCAAGTCATTTCTTACTCGAAAGTTAATTAGAATGCCCCTTACCAGCGGGTTTTCTGACGATAGACAGAAATGATCAAATTCTTTGGAAAAAGTGTGTAACAAACATCAGAAACCCCCCGATGGACACGGTCCAAAATTCAGAAATTCAGCGGAAAATCGGTTCCAAAATTGCCCCAATGCGGGGGTGTACCAAAGACCTCAGATTGGCCGTTTTCGCTTTCGCCCGGAGTTCCAGGCAGTCAAATAGAGGCGAAGGCGCAACCAATCAACCGCCATTCAGCCTCAAAAATGGGCCGCTAGCTGTGAAAATTGTTGTCTAGTGTGAAAGTTGAGGTTTGGAATCACACTTTTCATCTTTCCGTGTAGCGACACGCGAAAGCGCCCTACGAGAGACGTTCTTTATCTCACGTAGGGCGCCTTAAATCGACAACATCTAGCTCGCACGGAGCTACATGGACGCCTTTCGAGGTTTGGCGCTATTAGAAGCCCATGCCGCCCATAGCGTCAGCGTCAGGCATGCCAGCGCCTGCACCAGCAGGCTGCGGCTTGTCAGCAACGACAGCCTCAGTGGTCAGGAAGAGCGCTGCGATGGAAGCAGCGTTCTGCAGTGCGGAGCGGGTGACCTTGACCGGGTCATTGATGCCAGCGGACATCAGGTCAACGTACTCGCCGGTAGCTGCATTCAGGCCCTCGCCTGCTGGCAGGGATGCAACCTTGTCAGCAACAACGCCCGGCTCCAGGCCAGCGTTGTGAGCAATCTGCTTCAGCGGGGCAGACAGTGCCTCACGAACGATCTTGACGCCGGTTGCTTCGTCACCGGTCAGGTCATTCAACGCATCCAGAGCGGAGGCAGCCTGCAGGAGGGCGACGCCACCGCCGGCAACGATGCCCTCTTCAACGGCAGCCTTTGCGTTGCGGACTGCGTCCTCAATGCGGTGCTTGCGCTCCTTGAGCTCCACCTCAGTTGCAGCGCCGACCTTCAGGACAGCAACGCCGCCAGCCAGCTTGGCCAGGCGCTCCTGCAGCTTCTCACGGTCGTAATCAGAATCGGAGTTCTCAATCTCAGCGCGGATCTGCTTGATACGGCCGTCGATCTGCTCCTGGTTGCCAGCACCCTGGACGATGGTGGTGTCATCCTTGGTAACAACAACCTTGCGTGCCTGGCCGAGGTACTCAATCTCAGCGGTCTCGAGGGAAAGGCCAACCTCTTCGGAGATGACCTGGCCGCCGGTCAGGATAGCCATATCCTGCAGAGTAGCCTTGCGGCGGTCGCCGAAGCCCGGAGCCTTAACAGCAACGGACTTGAAGGTGCCACGGATCTTGTTCACGACGAGGGTGGACAGTGCTTCGCCCTCAACGTCCTCGGCAATGATCAGCAACGGCTTGCCGGTCTGCATGACCTTCTCCAGCAGCGGAACGAGGTCCTTGATGTTAGAGATCTTGGAAGAAACCAGCAGGATGTACGGATCCTCGAGGACTGCCTCCTGGCGCTCCATGTCGGTTGCAAAGTAGCCGGAGATGTAGCCCTTGTCGAAGCGCATGCCCTCGGTTACCTCGAGGTCCACGCCGAAGGTGTTGGACTCTTCAACGGTGATAACGGAGTCCTTGTTCACGGAGCCGTTACCCACGGTGTACATAGCCTCAGCGATCTTGGCGCCGATTGCCGGGTCAGCGGCGGAGATACCAGCGGTGGTAGCGATCTCTTCCTGGGTCTCAATCTCCTTAGCGGAAGAAAGCAGGGAGTCAACGACTGCCTTGGTAGCGGTCTCGATGCCACGCTTGATGCCCATCGGGTTGGAGCCTGCTGCAACGTTGCGCAGACCCTCGCGTACGAGCGCCTGTGCCAGAACGGTAGCGGTGGTGGTGCCGTCACCGGCAACATCGTCAGTCCTCTTTGCTACTTCCTTAACCAACTCAGCGCCGATCTTCTCATAAGGATCTTCCAGCTCGATCTCGCGAGCGATGGAGACGCCATCGTTGGTGATGGTCGGAGCGCCCCAGGACTTCTCCAGGACGACGTTACGGCCCTTCGGGCCGAGGGTGACCTTTACTGCGTCGGCCAGCGTGTTCAGACCACGCTCAAGGCCGCGACGTGCCTCTTCATCGAAAGCAATAAGCTTTGCCATTGTGTTTGTGCTCCTTGATTTGTTTAGGACGACACTCACGTCTGTATCTATACGGACGCCCGCGACGGCACGGCTGGTGAGTGTTAACCAGCCTCAACCACATAGATGAGATTTTCTGGCACTTACCCGGTGGGAGTGCTAGCGACCATTCTGACACTCGACTACTACGAGTGCAAGGAAAGACACGAACACCCTCCAGTACGTTCGCTGTGAGCGTTCTAGAGGGCGTTCGTGTCAGAAATTAGGTTGCGGAGTTTACTGAGTTCTTCGCATTTTCGCGGTTCTACTCGGCCTTCTTCACCTTCTTGGCGGTCCAACGGTAAATAAAGCCCAGCACTGTGATGAACAGGATGAGGCCGAAGACGTTAGCGGAGGTGCCACCTTCGAAGATCTCCAGCGGGGACTCGCCGCCGGCTGCCGCGATGATGGCAGCATTGACCACGCCGAACAGAGACTCACCAACGATGAGGCCGGTTGCCAGCAAGGTACCCATGCGCTTGGAGAAATCCGGGTTAGCCTGCCTTGCCGCCCACTTGTCGTAGAAGTAACCCAGGATTGCGCCAATCGGGATGATGATGGTCAGCGCGGCCGGAAGATACATGCCCATGCCCACGGCCAGCGGGGACAGGGAGAACTTCTTGGTGGTCTTACGCAGAACCTCATCAATAACAATAAGAACCGCGCCGATGACGGCACCGGTGAAGATAAGGCTCCAATCCAGGGAGTTATCGAAAATGCCCGATGCCACCGAAGACATCAGCGCAGCTTGCGGGGCAGCGAGAGCGTCCTCCCCCGCGCCTTCCATGCCTTGGAAGCCGAAGCCGTTGAGCATGATCTGCAGGATCGGGGGAATGACAACGGAGCCGAAAAGGACGCCAATAATCAGCGCAACCTGCTGCTTCCACGGTGTCGCGCCGACGAGCTGACCGGTCTTCAGGTCCTGCAGGTTGTCATTCGAAATCGTGGCGATGCCGAAGACGATGGCCGCGGTGAAGAGGGTATAAGCCACCAGCGAAAGCGGGTCCGCGCTGCTGCCGCGAGTTACCGCGGCAATCAGCAGCGAGGCAGCCAGCACGGCGATGATGCCAACGGAAGAAATCGGCGAGTTAGACGCACCAATCAGCCCCGCCATGTAGCCGCACACGGAAGCGACGATGAGGCCAACCAGCAAGGTAAACAGCACCGAGACCGTAATCAGCACGCCCATGTGCTCGTGGATATCCGTGCCGCGTACGAAGTCCCACAGCAGCAGCGCAATCGGAACCATCAAGATGACGATGGTGCCAAGCACGTACGGGAACGGGATGTCACGCTCGGAGACGTCGACGGTGTGGCCTTCCTTGCGCTTGCGGGAGGAAGCCAGAGACTCAGAAATGCCCTTGATGATCGGGCCGGTGATCTTGATCAGCGTCCAGATCGCGGCGATGGCCATGGCACCGACACCGATGAAGCGGATCTCGCCGGAGAAAACGGAATCGACGGTATCAGCCAGCGCAGTGGCGTCCAGGCCAGAGACGTCGCCCGCAGTGTGCATCGGCAGCAGGAAGAAGTAGGAAATGATGACGCCGATGAGCATGGCAAAGCCGACAGCCGGGCCAACGAGGTGGCCCACACCGATAAGAGCCAGCGACAGCGAAGTACCCAAGGTGGTGGCACCAGAACCCAGCTTGAAGTAGGTCGAGACTGAGGAGGCTGCAGCCTTCATCGCAGCCAACAGCGCCATCACCGCGGAGATAACACCGCCAACCAAGATGACGCGCAAGCCCTGGGCGTTTTCTTCCGCAGCGACTTCCGACGCACCGTTACCATCGCCTACCTTGAGAACCTCAGCGGCGGCAACGCCCTCCGGGTAGGGCAGGTCAGAGCTGGTAATCAGCGCGCGGCGCAGCGGGATCGAGTACATTACGCCGAGCACGCCACCGATGGCGCAGACAGCTGCGGTCTCCCAGAAACTAAATCCCTTCCAGTAACCCACCATGACCAGGCCCGGCAGGACGAAGATGATGGCAGAAAGAGTGCCGGCCGCAGAAGCGATGGTCTGCACAATGTTGTTTTCTTTGACATTGTGCCCGGCAAAGCGACGCAGCACAGCCATAGAAATAACGGCTGCCGGAATCGAGGTGGCGAAGGTCAGGCCGACCTTGAGGCCGAGATAGACGTTGGCTGCGGTAAAGACCAACGTGATGAGTCCGCCGATTAGGATGCCGCGCAGCGTCAGCTCGCGCAAAGAACTTGCATCATTGTCTGTTGCCCCTGGTGAGTGGGACGCAGAAGCGGGGGAAGCCTGGACGGCGTCGTGTGCCATGCCGAGACCTTTCTAACGAGAAACCAATGTGAAGGTATGTGTATTTAATTATCGGAATTAAATATTCTTAGAACTCTAGTTCACCCGGGCACGATCTCAAACGTTCAGGCAATACTAATTTTCGGACAGGTTCCCCAAACAGCACCTGGCGTGCGTGTCCAAGCCTGCGAGTATGTTGGACAACATGACTGCTATTTCTGACTACATCGCAAATGATCGCGCGAATATCTTCGCGCAGCTCAAAGAACTCGTTTCTTTCAACTCCGTACACAACGAGCCGGGCCTCGAGGAAGAAGCCCAGAAGGCAGCGCAGTGGGTTGAGAAGACCCTTACTGACGCCGGCGTCAAGGTCGAGGCGGTGAAGACTGCGGACGGTTCTACCGCGCTCGTCGGCAAGCGCGCCGGCAAAGAGGGTGCCAAGACCGTCCTGCTTTACTCCCACTACGACGTAGTCCCGGTCGGCCCACGCGAGCCATGGGAATCTGACCCGCTGACCCTGACCGAGCGCACTGCACCTTCCGGCGATACCCGCTGGTACGGCCGCGGCGCGGCAGACTGCAAGGGCAACATCGCCATGCACCTGGCCGCCCTGCGCGCTATCGATGCAAACGGTGGCACCGACCTCAACCTGACCTTCCTCATCGAGGGTTCTGAGGAACGCGGCGGCGAGGGCCTGTCCGCACTCATCGAGGAGCGCCCGGAGCTTTTCGCTGCCGACGCCATCCTCATCGCCGATGCCGGCAACGCCAAGGCTGGCCAGCCCACGCTGACCACCTCCCTGCGCGGCGGCGCGCAGATTTATGTCCAGGTAGACACCCTCGAAGCCGGCGTACACTCCGGCCAGTTCGGCGGCGCCGCTCCAGATGCCGTTAAGGCGCTGATGCGCGCACTCGATTCCCTGAGCGACGAGCACGGACGCACCACTATCGACGGCGTCGATTGCGCCGGCACCTGGCCTCTGGCTGAGGGCCAGACCACCGCTTATAAGCCGGAAGATTTCCGTACCGACGCGCAGATGCTTGAGGGCACCGAAATCATGGGCTCACAAGATCCGGCCGGCGCCACCGAAATCGCTGACATGATCTGGGCACGCCCGGCCGTAACCGTCACCGGTTTTACCTCTACCCCAGTTACCGAGGCCGTCAATGCCGTTCCAGCTACCGCCGCTGCAAAACTGAACCTGCGCACCCCGGCCACCATGGATCCGCGCGCCACCGCCGAGGCAGTTGCCGAGCACCTGAAGAACCACGTTCCGTGGGGCGCTCACATCAAGGTCGACATTCTGGAGGCCAACCGCGGTTTCGAGACCGATCCTACAAAGCCAGCCGCAGCGCTGCTCGGCGAGTGCCTGGCTGAGGCATACGGCACTGCGACCAGCTCCCAGGGCATGGGCGGTTCCATCCCGCTGACCGTGGAGCTGCAGGAAAAGCACCCGAACGCAGAGATCGCGCTTTTCGGCGTGGAGGATCCACAGGCCACCATCCACTCGGCAAACGAGTCCGTCGATCCAAACGAGATCGAAAAGATCGCCACCGCCGAGGCTTATTTCCTCCAGCGCTTCGCCTAATCGCGCGGCAGACCGCACAGCAGACGCTGTGGCTGCGTTGAACTCGTGGGGCTATTGAGGCTGTGTTCAGCCAAAATAGCCCCATATAATAAATAGCCCCATATAATACTGCCTGATTAAAAATCAGTGACTTTTGCTGGTTATGCCGGTATAGTGGCCGTATTGGCTGCGCCAAATGTGATACGCCCCCTACTTTCTTTTAAGGCAGGGCGTTGACGCTGCCAGCGGCACCCCTCTAGTGGGGTTTCCTTTTCACAGTGGTTCATCAACCAGGTCTTTTCGGTGGCCTAGATGTCTTCATCGGCGCATGCTCGATTTCGTGTACACACAACGTCGCACGTGCGCCTAAAAATGCTCGCGCGTCTCCATCTTGCAAAGGAGATCCGGCTTAACTGTGATAGCAGTGCTGAGTGCTCTAATTCTGGCCACAGTCCTCGCGCCATTTTTGATCTATTACTTGGGCAGGCCTGCCTTCGGCATTCTTGCCATCGCCCCGGGCGCGGGTTTTTTCTGGGTACTCAGCCAGCTGACAAACTCCACGTTCAATGACGGCAACTCGCTGCAGTACAACCTGAAATGGATGCCGGACGCCAACCTCAACATCACCCTGCGGATGGATGGGCTATCGGCGCTATTTAGCCTCATCATCTTAGGTATGGGCGCGCTCGTGCTTTTGTACTGCTGGGGCTACTTCGACCAAACCCGGCGGCGCCTTGCGATGTTTGGCGCGCAGATGACTGCCTTTGCCACCGCCATGTTTGGCTTGGTGGTTTCAGACAACATCTTGATGATGTACGTCTTCTGGGAAATCACTTCCCTGCTTTCCTTCCTCCTCGTTAGCTACTACGGAGAACGAGCTTCCTCGAGGCGTGCGGCCCAGCAGGCATTGATGATCACCACCCTGGGCGGCCTGGCGATGCTCATGGGCATCATTTTGCTGGGCCGACAGACCGGCCAGTGGACCTTCAGCGCACTCGCAGATTTCGAGCAGATCACACAGACGCCTTATATCACGATCGCTATCGTCCTGATCCTGGCCGGTGCGATCAGCAAGTCCGCCATCGCTCCCGCCCATTTCTGGCTGCCCGGCGCCATGGCAGCGCCGACACCGGTTTCGGCCTACCTACACTCCGCGGCAATGGTGAAGGCGGGTATTTACTTGGTCACCCGCCTCGCCCCTGAGCTGCATGAGGTCGCCACCTGGCATCTCGTCCTCATTCCGCTGGGTCTATTCACCATGCTGTTGGGCGGCTGGATGGCGCTCAAGCAACGCGACCTCAAGCTGATTCTGGCCTATGGCACCGTCTCCCAGCTGGGTTTTATCACCTCCATCGTGGCCATCGGCTCCCGCGAGGCGCTGCAAGCAGGCCTGGCACTGACCTTCGCACACTCGCTGTTCAAGGCTGCTTTGTTCATGATTGTCGGCGCCATCGACCATGCCTCGGGCACACGCGACATCGCCAAGCTTTCCGGCCTTGGCCGCGCTAAACCGGGACTGTATCTGCTGGCCATCATCCCCGCGCTGTCCATGGCTGGTATCCCACCGCTGCTGGGATTCGTGGCCAAGGAGGCAACGCTGGAGGCCATCCTCCACGAGTCCCTCCTCGTAGGAATGCCGCGCAACATGCTGCTCGTCGGCGTCGTGGTGGGCTCTATGCTCACCATGGCTTATGCGCTACGTTTCCTGTGGGGCGCCTTCGCCGTAAAGAAGGATAAAGACGGCGAGCGTCTGGGCACCTCCGAAGCCGTGGAGAACATGCATGCGCTCGCCCCGCTGCTGTGGATTCCGCCGGCAATCTTGACCGCGCTGACCATCTTCTTGGGCCTGCAGCCAAACCCGCTTTCCCTCGGCATCAACCAGCACCTGGACAATCTCTTCGGCCACCACGAGCACACCCACCTAGCGCTGTGGCACGGCATCACCATCCCGCTGGGCCTGTCGCTGCTCATCGTGGTGGTGGGATTCATCGTGCACTGGCAGCGCAATGTGGTGGCCAAGTGGCAGTTCCAGTACCCGGCGCTGGGCTCAGCCGACGCCGCCTACGATTCCGTGCTCCAGGCGTTGCGCACCCTCTCGCTGCGCACCACCGCCTCCACCCAGCGCGGTTCGCTGCAGATGAACATGTCCATCATCTTCGGCACGCTCATGATCCTGCCGGTCATCATGCTGATCCGCGGCGATCTGACCAACGTGCACATGGAAGTCGCGGAAAACCCATGGCAGATAGTCGCCGCCGTCATCATCATGGTCGCGGCAATTGCGGCCACGGTGACCGATAACCGCCTCTCCGGCGTCATCATCGTCGGCGTGACCGGCTATGGTCTGTCCTTCATCTTCGCCCTGCACGGCGCACCGGATTTGGCGCTAACCCAGCTGCTCGTGGAGACCATCATCATGGTGCTGTTCATGCTGGTGCTGCGCCGCATGCCGGCAAACACCGATTGGAAGCAAGACCCCAAGGTCTCGCGCCTGCGCGCCTGGCTTGCCGTTGGCGTTGGCCTTAGCGTGACCTTGGTGGGCATGTTCTCCATCAATGCCCGTCGCAGCGAGTCCATCTCCACCTTCATGCCGGAGCTGGCCAAGGAAATCGGCCACGGCGCAAACACCGTCAACGTGCTGCTGGTGGACCTGCGTGCGTGGGATACCTTCGGCGAGATCACCGTCCTGGTCATCGCGGCCACCGGCATCGCCTCGCTGATCTACCGCACCCAGTCCTTTACCCGCTCCTCGCGGCGTCCTACGCTGCGCGTGACCGGGCGTCGCTGGCTGGCAGCCGGTGCGGAATCCGAGCAGGCGCTGAACCGTTCGCTCATGGTGGACGTCACCACGCGCTTGCTCTTCCCCTCAATGATTGCACTTTCGCTCTACTTCTACTTCTCTGGCCACAACGCGCCGGGCGGCGGTTTCGCCGGTGGCCTGGTGGCCGCGCTCGCGCTCATCCTGCGCTACCTCGCCGGCGGCCGCGCGGAGCTCGATGAGGCACTGCCAATCGACGGCGGGCGCACCATGGGCACCGGCCTGCTGATTTCGATCGCCTCGGTGGTAGTCCCCTTTGCCTTCGGCCATCCGCCGCTGACCACCGGCTACACCAAGCTGCCGGTGCCGCTGGTGGGCGATGTCTCACTACCTTCGGCCTTGGTCTTCGACGCCGGGGTCTACCTCATCGTCGTGGGGCTCACGCTCTACATCCTGAACTCGCTGGGCGCCAAGCTCGACGAGGAAGAGGACATGCGTAAGCAGCGCGCCCGCGACCGCGCCCGCTCCCTCGCGCGCCGCCAGCGCAACCGCGCCACGGCGCAATCCGCAAGCCGAACAATGACCTCCGGAAAGGAGAAATAAACATGGAAGCAAACCTGTTCCTTCTCCTCGCCGCGGGCGTGCTGTGCGGTACCGGCGTCTACCTCATGCTGGACCGCGCGATGACCAAGATGCTGCTGGGCATTTTGCTGCTCGGTAACGGCGCTAACCTGCTCATGCTGCAGGCCGGCGGCAAGGCGGGTTCGCCGCCTATCGACGGCCGCGAGACCGCCCAGTATGGCGATCAAATCGCCGATCCCTTGGCCCAAGGCATGATTCTGACGGCCATCGTCATTTCCATGGCACTGACCGGCTTCATCCTGACCCTGGCCTACCGCCAGTACCGCTACCGCACCGCCGACGTCATTGAGGATGACGCGGAAGATACCGCGATTGCAGCGATGGCCACCCGCCCTGGCAACGCCGCGGCGGCACCGGACCACGATGCTTCCAATGACCCAACCACCGGCCGCGCCACCAAGCAGGGCGACGCCTTTGGCCCCAACTTTTTCGAAGAGCCAGTAAAGGAGGCAAACGATGACTGAGACGCTGCTTCCGCTGGTTAACTTCCTGCTGCCCTATACCGGCTTCCTCATCCCCATGCCGGTGATAATCCCGGCACTGGCTGCGGCCCTGACCATGCTGTGCGCACGCTTTACCGGCGTGCAGCGCCAGATCGCATTCTTCTCGCTGCTGTTGCTCGCCGCCGCGAACGCACTGCTGATCTTCATCGCCGATACGGCCGGCATTCAAACGCTCCAGGTGGGCGGCTGGGACGCGCCGGTGGGCATCACGCTGGTGGCTGACCGCCTTTCCGCCGTGATGCTGTTTACCTCGTCCGTAGTGCTGTTTTCGGTGATGTGGTACGCCATCTCGCAGGGTATTCGCGACGGTTCCAAGGACGAGCCGGTAGCGGTCTTCCTGCCCACGTACATGCTGCTGACCATGGGCGTGAACGTGTCCTTCTTGGCAGGCGATCTCTTCAACCTCTACGTCGGCTTTGAGATCTTCCTCGTGGCTTCCTACGTGCTGCTGACGCTGGGCGCTTCCCCGGCGCGCGTGCGCGCGGGCGTGGGCTACGTGATGGTCTCGATGGCTTCCTCGCTGATCTTCGTGCTGGCGCTGGGCTATATCTACGCCGCGGTCGGCACCATGAACATGGCGCAGATCGGCATGCGCATGGAGGAAATCCCGGCCGGTACCCGCACCGCTATTTTCTCGGTGCTGCTCATCGCCTTCGGCATCAAAGCCGCCGTCTTCCCGCTGGAGGCGTGGCTGCCGGACTCCTACCCCACCGCACCTTCGCTGGTGACGGCAGTCTTCGCGGGCTTGCTCACCAAGGTCGGCGTCTACGCGATTATTCGCGCCCGCACCTCCATTTTCACCGCTGGCGGGCTGGACCAGCTGCTCATGTGGGTTGCTCTCGCCACGATGCTGGTGGGTATCTTGGGCGCCATCGCGCAGTCCGACATCAAGCGCCTTTTGTCATTTACCTTGGTCAGCCACATCGGCTACATGATTTTCGGTGTCTCGCTGGGCACTGCCGAGGGCCTGTCCGGTGCCATCTTCTACGCCGTGCACCACATTCTGGTCCAGACCGCACTATTCCTGGTGGTCGGCCTCATCGAGCGCCAGGCCGGCACCTCTTCCCTGCGGCGCCTGGGCTCGCTGATTTATACCGCTCCGCTCATCGCCATCTTGTATTTCATTCCGGCGATGAACCTGGGCGGCATCCCGCCATTTTCCGGATTCCTAGGCAAGGTCATCCTCCTGCAGGCCGGCGCCAACGAGGGTTCCTGGCAGGTCTGGGTGGTCATCGGCGGTGCCGTAGTGACCTCCCTGCTTACCCTCTACGTCATGGTTTTGGTCTGGTCCAAGGGCTTCCTGCGTGACCGCGCCGACGCCCCGGAAGGCAACATCGTGCTGGCGCATCCATCGCCGCTTTCCGACGTCACGGATGTCGTCGAATTCGACGAGCGCCAAGACGTCGGCCGCGTGCCCTTTGGCATGCTGGCTTCCACCTGCCTGCTGGTGCTGGCCTCGGTGTCCATCACCTTCCTGGCCGGCCCGATCTCCGGCGTGACCAGCCGCGCCGCCGAGTCTGCGCAGGATGATTCCATCTACCGCTACGCGGTCCTGGGCGATAACGCAGATAACCCCACCCGGCACAAGAACCAGAAGGATCGCTACACCAACGAGCAGGATTCTTTTGAAGTACGCCGTGGGCCCATCAAGGACCCAGCTCCGGCGGTAGAAACTGCGCCTCAGGAACAGCCCAAATCACAACCCACCGAAAGCGAGGCGAAGTAATGAAATTTGCTGGACTCCGCCACCGCTTCCGCCCCTGGTTTATCGCGTGGATCACCGCCATGTGGTGCCTACTCATGGGCGCAGTCACCGTAGCCAACCTAGTTGGCGGACTACTGGTGGGCCTGTTCGTGGTGCTTGCGCTGCCACTGCCGGCCATGCCGATTGCCGAGCTGAAGGTCTCCTGGGGCAAGCTAGCCCTATTCATGGTGGGCTGGACCATCGACCTATTCCACGCCTCTTTAAAGGTGGCCTGGCTGGCGGTGCGCCCGCAAGATCCACCAAAGACGGCCATCCTCGAGCTGCCGATGCGCCTGGACAGCGAGTTTATCTTGTCTCTGGCGGTTAGCCTGTACAACCTGCAGCCAGGCGGCACGGTGACCGATATCGACATCGCCAACCGTATGCTGACCATCCACATCCTGGACGCGGCGTCGGAAGCCGCTATAGAGCGCGAAATCGCGAACGTCGCGGGGCTCGAAGCAAGCATGATTGAGATTTTTGAAAGGAGCCACCCCTAATGGATCCCCAGCTTTATGACATTCTTCTGGGCGTTGCCGCCGGCATCTTGGTCGTGGCCTTCCTGATTACCACTTGGCGGATTATCACCGGCCCGAATTCGCTGGACCGCCTGGTGGGCATGGACGGGTTCGTGGCCATGTTCCAATGCGCGATGGCCGCCTATATTTGTTGGACGCTGAACACCTCGGTGGTCTCCGCGATGTTGGTCGTGGCCCTTTTGGGATTTATCTCCACCGTGTCTGTCACCAGATTCCGAAAGAGGGATGCCTAGTGAGCTATCACCTTTTCGCCGACATCATCTCGATCATCTTGATCCTCGCCGGTGCGCTTTTGGTGCTGGCCGCCGCGATCGGCGTCGCGCGCTTTCCCGACACCATGTCGCGCGTGCATGCCATTTCTAAGCCGCAAACGACCGGTCTCATCTTGAGCATCCTGGGGGCATTCTTCCGCGTCACCGGCGCAGATTCCTTCGGCCCAGCAGAGCGTGGTGATCTGGGAATCCTGTTGTTGCTGGTACTGTTTGCCATGATTACGAGTCCCGTTACGGCGCAGCGCACTTCCCGAATCGCGCGCCGCGAGGGCCTCTACGGGTCGCCGGAACTGATGTCCCGAAACGACAAACCAGCAACCCGTGCTTTGCGTAAAAAATAACCTTTGAAGGGAACAGCAGGTGAAAAAGCTCTACGGCTTGCCCACGTTGGCTACTGTCCTGACGGCCTTCGCCGCCTTCGTGATTTACCGCTTCAACGTCTCGGATGAGCGCGGGCGCGCCTTCTTTGGCAGGATTCCTTTCGACCTGAAGATCTACCAGCTCGCCGGCGCCGACGTGAAGGCGGGCGGCGATCTTTACGACGCCCCGTATATCCACAACTTTCCTTTCACCT